>CAMLHU010000100.1 GCA_946479825.1 uncultured Gemmatimonadota bacterium | reverse complement strand
GGTTGCCGGTCGGCTCGTCGGCCAGGAGGATGGCCGGCTCGTTGACCAGCGCCCGCGCGATCGCCACCCGCTGCCGCTGGCCGCCCGAGAGCTCGTTGGGCCGGTGGTCCATCCGGTCGCCGAGGCCCACTCGCCGGAGCGCCTCCTCCGCCCGCCGACGCCGGTCGCGGGCCGGGAGCCCGGCGTACACCAGCGGGAGCTCCACGTTCTGCAGCGCGCTCGCGCGCGGCAGGAGGTTGAAGGTCTGGAAGACGAACCCGATCTCCTTGTTCCGCACCCGGGCCAGGGCGTCGTCGGTCATCCGCGACACCTCCTGGCCGCTCAGCCAGTACTCCCCCCCCGACGGCGTGTCGAGGCAGCCGAGCAGGTTCATCAGGGTGGACTTGCCCGAGCCGGACGGCCCCATGATGGCCACGTACTCGTTGCGCCGGATCTCGAGCGTCACGCCCCGGAGGGCGTGGACGGTCTCGGTGCCCATCACGTAGGACCGCTGGAGGTCCGAGACCCGGATGACGACGTCGCTCACTTGGCCGCCCCCGGCATCGCCGGCGCCTGGCGGACGCGGCTGCTGTCGCGCAGGTCGCGGATGGCCTGGTAGGTCCCGGCGACGATCTGCTCGCCCTCCTGCACGCCGTTCAGCACCTCGAAGTACTCGTCGCCCGCGATCCCGACCTTGACCGGCCGGAAGGTCGCGACGTCGTTCTTCACGACGAACACCCCTTCAGTGTCCTTGGGCTTCGGCTTCGCGGTGTCGGACGCCGCCTTGGCCCCCTGCGCCGGGGTCGGCGCCGCCGACTCGTTCGGCGTCGCGGTCCACGGGCGCACCGTGAGCGCGATGATCGGGATGCTCAGCGCCTGCTTCCGCACGTCGGTGATGATCCGCGCCGTGCAGCTCAGGTCGGGGCGGATGTCCGCCGGCGGGTGGTCGAGGGTGACCTCGATCTCGAAGTCCACCGCCTTGTCCGTGCTCCCCTGCGCGATGGCGCCCGAGGTAAGCTCCGCGCTGTTGGCGATCTTGGTGACCCGGCCGGTGAAGCTGCTGTCCGGGAAGGCGTCGATGGTCACCTGCACCGAGTCGCCCAGGGCCAGGCGGACGACGTCGGTCTCGTCCACCTTCACCTTGGCGAGGATGGTCCCGAGGTCGGCCACCGTGGCGAGGAGGGCGTTGTCCTTGGAGAACGTCGCCGGCACCGCGACCTCGCCGACCTCCACCTTGAGCCGGGTGACGCGGCCGTCCATCGGCGCGTAGATCCGGGTCCGGTTGAGGTCGCTCTCCGACCGGTCCACGTTGGCGCGGTTCTGCGCCACCTGGGCCTGGGCCGAGTTGTAGTTGGCCACCGCGACGTCGTAGCTGGTCTGGGCCTGCTCGACCTGCTCGGTCGAGATGAGCGAGTTGCCGCTCTTCTGGAGCTCCCGGGCCCGCTGCAGCGACCGGTCCGCCTGGTCACGGTTGGCGCGGCTCTGCACCAGCGAGGCTTCGCTCGAGGAGAGCAGGGCGCGCGCCTGCGCGACCGCGGCCTGGTAGGGCGTCGGGTCGATCTGCATCAGGAACTGGCCCTTCTTGACCAGGTCGCCCTCACGCACGCCGATCTGGATGATCCGGCCGGTGATGTCGGCGGTGACGTCCACCGAGGTCTTGGCCTCGATGTTTCCGCTGGCCGTGACGGCGGCGACGAGGTCCCGGCGGGCCACCTTCTCCAGCCGGACGTCCACCGCCCGGTTGTTCTTCTTGGCGGCGGCCAGGCCGATGATCCCGCCCACGACCACGACGACGAGGGTGATGAGCAGGCCGAGCTTGGTGCGACGCGACATTCTCCGGTTCCTCGGTCAGCGAAGGGGACGGCCCACCGCGGCTTCGAGCGCGGCCAGGGCCTTGTGGTAGTCGTACACGGCGTTGATGTAGTCGCCCTCGGCCCGCGTCAGCGAGTTCTCCGCATCCGCCAGCTCGAGCGACGTCCCGCTCCCGATCCGGAAGCGGTCCTGTGCCAGCCGCACCTGGTCCTGCGCGGCCTCCTTCGCGGTCTGCTGCACCCCGATGGCCTGCCACGCGGTCTCGAGCGCCAGGTAGCGCGACTGCACGTCGGCGTGCACCTGCAGCTCCGCCGCCCGGGTCTGCTCGGCGGCGTTGTCGGCCTGGGCCTGGGCCTGCGACAGCCGGAGCCGGCGGCTGAACCCGGTGAAGATCGGGATCGAGATCGCGATGCTGGCCTGGAACGGCTGCTTCTGGAAATGGAACGGCCAGACGTTGTTCCGGTCGCGGATCGACTGGGCCACTGCCGGGTTGAGGGCGGTGCCGGTCCCGTTGAGCCCCGCGTACGCGTTGCAGTCGGCGATGAGGCCCTGGTTGGGGTAGGGCATCGTGTCCGTGAGCCGGCTCAGCAGCGCGTTCTGGAACTGACAGTTGGCCGCCTCGCCCTGGGCGCCACCCAGCGCCTGGTCGAGGAGCAGGTTGGTGTTGGTGAACTGCTGGGTGAACCCGCTCCACCCGGCGCGTGCCGAGAGGGTCGGGAAGTAGGCCGAGCGCGCCGAGCGCACGCCGGCGTGTGCGGCCGTCTCCCGCGAGTGGAGGGCGCGGAGCGTCGGGTTCTGCTCCGACGCGATGTTCTGCAGGTCGGCCAGCGCCACGGTCGGCGAATCCACCGGGAACGAATCCGTCAACGCGATCCGGCTGAGCGGCGCCGGCGGGGCCACGCCCATCTGGCGGAACAGCTCGAGCTTGGCGTCGTTCGCGGCCTGGACCGCGCGGAGCAGCGCCAGGTCCGACTGGCTCTTGGTGACCTGCGCCTGGCGCACGTCGATCATCGTGGCCTGGCCCGCCGTGTACCGCGCCTGCGCGAGCTGGAGGAAGTCGGCGTTCCGCTGGACCTGGCGCCGGGCCACGTCCACCTGCGCCACCGCCTGCAGCACGCTCAGGTACTGGCTGGTGACGGAGGTCCGCAGCGTCAGCGCGGCGTTGTTGATGTCTTCCTCGGTGGCACGGCGATTGGCACGCTGCAGCCCGGGGCCGTTCAGCGTGGCGCCGTCGAGCTGCCACGAGAGGCCCAGGTTGTAGTCGGAGGAGAGCGCGGGGGAGGTCTGCTGGAAGGTCGTCCCCCCGAAGGTGGACTGGCCGGGGCCGGTGTAGCCGAGCCCGCCGCTCACGTTCGCGCCGGGGAGGAGCGCCGCGTAGGCGTTCCGCACCGCCCAGTTGGCCGGGCCCTCGTTATTGAGCGCCTGCCGGTAGGTCGGGCTCGAACGTCGCGCCTCGGCCAGCGCCTGGGCGAGCGTCAGCGTCAGGGTCGGACCCGAGTCGGCCGGAACCTGCTGGGCCCCGACGCCTGGGACGACGCCTCCCGCCAGTGCAAGACAGAGAAAGAAAGAGCGTGCGCACGACCAACGCGACATTGCCGTATCCTTTGAGCAGGGACGCAGGTACCGGGGAATACGGAGGGAGTCCGTCCCAAGTTTCAGCTTGGGACAATGCGGAGTAACGCGTTGGAGCGGAACGTGTTACGCCACTCCCCCTGATGCTCAGCGCTCCAAAACGGTCGCTTCGACCCCCCGGCCGGGCAGTGCCACCCGCCGCAGCGTCCCGTCCGCACTCAGTTCGATCGTCGCCGTCACGTCGCCGGTCACGGCCACGGTGGACCCGCTCCGCCGCGCGACGATCCGGGCGCGGCGCCCGGTCCGCGGGAAGACCGCTGTGAGTGCGGCGCCGCGCGCGTCCGCCAGCCCGGCCACCGCAAGCCAGGGGCCGTACAGGCTGTCGTCGAGGACCACGAGTCCGCGGACTGCCGCCTGCTCCCGTGCCGTCTCCCGGCCTTCGGTGGCGCTGCGGATCGTCAGGCGCGGTCCGTTCACCGCGGCGTAGGTGCGCCAGGCGTGCTCGGGCGATTCGCGGTCGAGCTGCGCGGTGGCGAACGCCCCCGCCGGGTCCCGTTCGATCTCCGCCGAGAGCTGCACGCGCGGACGCGGCGCCGGATACCGCGCCGTGGTCACGATGGTCGTGCCCGGCCCGCCGCGGCGGTTGTCGCGCACGGTGACATCTTCCCGCCCGATCTCCGTGCCGCGCTCGGTGATGCTGAGCGTGACCGTGGGGGAGAGAGGGGCCGTGGCCTGGCCGTAAGCGGCCGGGGCGGCGAGCAGGCACCAGGTCAGCGACGTCGTCCAGCGCATCGGTCAGGCCTCCGGAAACAGGGCGGACCAGCACCGGAAGATACCCCCGGGTCTCTGCCCATGCCCCCCGGGGCGGGGTAAGTTCCGGAGGTGATGTCCTCGAGGCTCTCACGCTGGTGGGCGCTGCCGGTCGCGCTCACGCTGGCCGGCGGCGGCGCGTGGTTGCGCCAGCCCTCCGTGCCGTGGGTGGTCGTGACCGCCGCGGCGGCGCTTGCCGCGGCGGCCGTCCTCCGTCCGTGGGTTGGGTGGCGGCGCCGGACGCTCGCGGCGCTCGTGGTGCTGCTGCCAAGCGTGCTGGCCGTCGCGCAGCACCGCCTCTGGCGCATCGCCTCCGCCTGGCCCGCCGAGCGCGAGGCACGCATCGAACGCGCCTCGGCGCGGCTGCAGCACGACCTGAGCGCCGGCGTCGCCGCCGGCGCGGCGGCGGCCGACGCGGCGACCGGGCTGCGCGCCGCCGACCGCCCCGCGGCGTTCGACGCACTCGCCCGCGACCTCCCCCGCCACGGCGCCGAACTCGCGATCGCCATCCTCGACCGGGACGGCCAGCCGTGGGCGTGGGCCGGGCGCCACCGGCTCCTGCCCGAGGCCACCGGCGATTCGCTCGCCGTCCGGTCCAGCCCGTACTATCTCCTGCTCGTGACGCGGCGGGCCTGCGCCGCCGGCCGCACGGTGGTGGCGAGCCTCCTGGTCTGGGCCCACCCGGTGGACCCGGATCGGTCGTCGTCGCTGGTGGAGCGATTCCGCTCGGCCACCGGCGTGAGTCTCACGGTGTACCCCGCCGGCGCGGCCCCCAACGACCCCGACGTCTTCGACTACCAGGTGGACGGCCCCCGGGGGCCGGTGACGCTGTTCAGCGTCAAGCCGGTGCCGCCGAGCCAGGGGGAGGCGCGAGCCGCCGCGCTCGCCGAGGCGATGCGCGCGGTCGGGTGGCTGCTGGCGCTCGGCCTCCTCCTGGCGGTGGCCGTGGCGGAGCGCGGCTGGCGCCGCCACGCCTTCCTCTGGCTCGGCGTGGCGCTGCTCGCGGCCACCCCGCTCGGTGCCGCGCTCGGCGCCACCGGGTTCTTCTCCTCCGCCACGTTCTTCCGTCCGTTGCTCGGGCCGCTCTCGGCCTCGGCCGGTGTGCTCGCGGCGGCCGGCGTGGTGGCCACGCTCGGCGCGGTCTCGCTCTGGCATCGGGGCGTGGCACGCACGTGGCCCGGGATCGTGGCGGCGGTGGTGCTGCTCTGCGGCGCGCCGTTCCTCGTGAGCGACCTGGCCCGGGGGATCACCCCGCCGGCCGACGGGGTGCCGCTCGGCCTCTGGCTCACCTGGCAGCTCACGCTGGTGACGACCGCGGCCGCCCCGGTGTTCCTCGCCGCGGCGCTGCTGCGCGGGCGCGAGGAGCCCAGGCGGGTGCCGGTGACGCTGGCCGTCGCGGGCGTGCTGGCCGTCGGCGCGGCGGTGGTGGGCCTGATGGTCTGGAACGCGCGCTATGGCTGGCCCGATTGGTACACGTTCCTGTGGGCGCCGGCGCTGCTGCTCCTGATGCGGCCGGCGCCGCGGTGGGCCGTGGTGCTGGGCGTGGGGATCGTGGTCGGCAGCGCGGCGGGCCTGGTCACCTGGGGGGCGGAGCTCGAGGGGAGGTTGCTGGTCGCGGCCCGCGACGTCGGGCGGCTGGGGAACGAGCCCGACCCGTTCGCCGTGCCGCAGCTCGAGCGGTTCGCCCGGATCGCCGCGGCCGCCCCGGTGCCCGGCAGCACCGCCGAGCTGTACGCGCTGTGGCGCGGCTCGCCGATCGGGGCGGAGGACTACCCCGCGCAGCTCGGCGTCTGGTCGCCGGCGGGGGCGCCGCTGGTGGAGCTGGCGCTCGACTCGCTCGACCTTCCGGCCTCGCTGGTCTCGGCGTTCGTCCGCAACATGGACACCACCGTCGCGACCGAGGTGGCCAATCTCGCGCGGGTCCCGGGCATCCATTACCTCCTCCTCGAACGGCTGGCCGACGGCGCCATCCTCACCGCCGCGGTCGGTCCCCGCACGGAGCTCATTCCGCCGGACCGGCTGTCGCGCCTGCTCGAGCCCCCGGCGCGCGGCGCGCCGCTGTACGAACTCACGCTCTCGCCCCCCGAGCCGGGGAGCGTGGCCGACAGCGCGAGCGTCCGCTGGGTGCGTGAGGGGTGGGAGGTCCGGGGCGAGCGGCAGATCGCGCTGCCCGGCGGCGTGCGGCACGTCCACGCCCGGATCGACCTGCGCGGTCCGGGGCCGATCCTGGTGCGCGGCGCGCTGGTGCTCATCCTCGACACCGGGCTCGTGGCGCTGCTCTGGCTCCTCGCCGGGCCGCTCGCCGGCCGGCGGCTCGGTCGGATCCGGTTCGGGCGCCTGGCGCGATCGTACCGGGCCCGCCTCGCGGTGGCGCTGGCGGTGTTCTTCATCGTGCCGGCGGCGGGGTTCGCGGCGTGGAGCTTGGTCCGGGTGGGACGCGACGCGGCGGCGGGCCGTGACCTCCTGATCAGCCAGGCGCTGCAGGCGGCGCAGCCGTTCGCGGCGTCGGTCCTGGAGGGGCCGCCCGAACAAGTGGGCGACGGCCTGCGCGACCTCAGCCGCCGCTACAGCCTCGACGTGGGCCTGTACGACGGCGGCGCGCTCGTGGGCGTGAGCGCACCGGTGCTCGCGGACCTGGGCGTGCTGCCGGCGCTGCTCTCGCCCGAGGCATACCGCGACCTCATCCTCCGTGACCGGATGGAGTACGTCGCCGAGGCCCCGGGCGCGGTGCGGCCGCTCCGGATGGGCTACCGCGTCATCCGGCCCGGCGCGCCGGGGGAGGTGGGCGTCCTGGCCGCGCCGCGCCTCAGCGACGATTCCGGGCTCGGCCGCGAGCAGCTCGACCTGGCGTTCGTCCTGCTGCTCGCGGCACTGGTGGGCATCGGGGCGGCGGTCGTCGCCGCGCGACTCGCGGCCCGGGCGCTGTCGCGCCCGGTGGCCGACCTGCGCCACGCGGCGCTCGCGGTCGGGCAGGGCGTCGGCGCGCCGGCGCTCGGCCGGGAGCCACCGGTCGAGTTCGAGCCGGTGTTCGCGGCGTTCGAGCGGATGGCGGCAGACGTCCGAGCCAGCCAGTCCGCGCTCGAGGCGGCCCGGCGCCGCACCGCCACGGTCCTGAGCACGGTGGCTACCGGCGTGGTGGCGGTGGATCCCGACGGCCGTGTGCTGCTCGCCAACCCCCGCGCCCGCGAACTCCTCGATCTGCCCCTGGTCGAGGGACAGGCGTTCGCGGTGGCGGAGGGCGCCGAGCTCGCGCCGCTGGCCGAGGCCATCCGGCGCGCGCTAGGGGGACGGCCGCCGCAGGGGCCGCTCGAGGTCGTGGCGGGAGAGCGCCGGCTCGGGGTCGAGGTCGCGAGCCTCGGCGCGGACCCGAGCGGCGTGGTCGCGGCCGTCACCGACCTCACCGACGCGGCCCGGGCGGCGCGGGTGCTCGCCTGGGGCGAGATGGCCCGCC
>CAMLHU010000099.1 GCA_946479825.1 uncultured Gemmatimonadota bacterium | reverse complement strand
CGAGTCGCCGACGGCGAGGTCGAGCTTGACCGCCCCCCAGTCGAGGACGGTGCGAAGCCGGCGGCCGTTGGCCGAGACCCGCCCGTCGCGCGCCCGGATGCCGGCGCGCGCCGCCGGGCCCCCCGCGGCCACCCGCGTCACCAGCACGCCCCCCTGCGCCTTCCAGTCCTGCATCGCCTCGGCGCCGGCCACGTCGAGCCCCACCCAGGCGCGCCGCACCGTGCCGGTGCGGATCAGCTGGTCGGCCACCCGGAGCGCGCGCTCGATCGGGATCGCGAAGCCCAGGCCGATCGAGCCGCCGCCGCTGGTGAAGATCGACGAGTTGACGCCGATCACCTCGCCCAGCGCGTTGGCCAGCGGCCCGCCCGAGTTGCCGTGGTTGATCGCGGCGTCGGTCTGGATCATGTCGAGGTAGAGCCCGGTCTGGTCGCCCTGCGGCAGGATGTTGCGCCCGGTGGCGCTCACCACGCCGGCGGTGACCGTGGGCTCGGTGTTGCCGAGCAGGTAGTTGAACGGGTTGCCGAGGGCGATGGCCCACTCGCCGATGAGCAGGTCGTCGGAGCGCCCGAACGGCGGCACCGGCAGCCCGCGGCGGTCCACCCGCACCACCGCGATGTCGGCCAGCGGATCCTCGCCCACCAGCTGCGCCGGGAGGTCGGTGCCGTCCGGCAGGGTGACGGTGATGGACTCGGCGCCCGCCGTCACGTGCTGGTTGGTGACGATGTAGCCGTCGGCCCGGATGACGAACCCGGTGCCGTAGGTGGTGACCGACCGCTCGGCGGTCTCGGGGATGAAGAAGAAGTCGAAGGGGCTCTGGACCGGCGCCCGCTGGTGCGAGCGCACCGTGATCGAGACCACCGCGGGGCTCACCCGCGCGGCGGCGTCCACCAGGGCGGTGCGCCGCGATTCGGCGACGGTCCGCGTCGCGCGCGGCTGCTGGGCCGCGACCGGCGCCGCCAGGAGCAGGCCGGCCGCCAGGGCCGCGCGGGCCAGGTCAGGCAGGAAGGTCGTCAGGTTCCGCAAAGCACTCCGCCGGGTAGTCCGCCGCCACGAAGTAGAGCCCCTGCGGCGGCGCCGGGGGGCTCGTCCCCTGGTTGTCGCGCGCCGCGAGGAGGGTCGCGATGTCGCCGGACGGCCGCCGTCCGAGCGCCACGTCCACCATCGTGCCCACCAGCATCCGCACCATGTGGTGCAGGAAGCGATCGGCCGCGACGTGGAACCGCACCCCCGCGCCGTCCGCGCGCCGTTCCCACTCGGCGAGCCGCACCGTGCATTCGTAGTGCGGCTTCGGTTCGCCCTTGGCGGCGAAGGCCGAGAAATCGTGGCGCCCGCGGACCTGCGCGGCCGCGGCGTCGAGCGCCGCGAGGTCGAGCGGGCGGCCGAGGGCCCACTCGTAGGGCCGGCGGAACGGCGACTGCGCGGCGGCGTCGGTGCCGACGTCGTAGCGGTAGCGGCGCCCGGTGGCGCTCCTCCGCGCGTGGAACCCCGGCCGCATCGGCGTCACGGACTCGACCCAGCAGTCCGCGGGGAGCAGCGCGTTGAGCGCCCGGTGCACCGCGGCCGCTTCCCAGCGGGCCGGCAACCCGAAGCTCACCCCCATCCCGACGGCGTGGACCCCGGCGTCGGTGCGGCCCGCCGCGTGGGCCACCACCCGGTGCCCGGTGAGCCGCTCGAGGACCCGTTCGACCTCGCCCTGCACCGTCCGGCCGGTGGCCTGACGCTGCCATCCGACGAAGCCGCCGCCGGCGTAGTGCAACCGCGCGAGGAACGTCCGGGTCATCGCGCCGGAATCTAGCCCGCGAAGGGTGCCGGTTCAAGCGGCGCAACTCGTTGTCAGCGTTGACAAAAGCCGCGTTCGCCCGGTACACTCCCGCACCCGTGTCCCGCCCCCGATCTTGCTGCCCACCGAGACGCCGTTGAACGCCGCGCCCACCGACCCGCTGACCGCCGCGCTGCGCGAGCTGGCCCACGGCCGCCACCTGTCGGCGGAGGCCGCCGGCGCCGCATTCGACGCGGTGATGGCCGGCGCCGCGAGCCCCGCCCAGCTCGCCGCGCTGCTGGTGGCGCTCCGGGTGCTGGGCGAGACCGCCGAGGAGATCGCCGGCGCCGCCGCGGCGCTCCGCCGCGCGATGGTGCCGCTCCCCGCGACGCCGGGCGGGCCCCGGGTCGAGGCGCTGGTGGACACCTGCGGCACCGGCGGCGGTGCGGTGACCACGTTCAACATCTCGACGGCGGCGGCGCTGGTGGCGGCCGGCGCCGGCGTGCCGATCGCCAAGCACGGCAACCGCAGCTTCACCTCGCGGAGCGGCTCGGCCGACCTGCTCGAGGCGCTCGGCGTGATGATCGACCTCGCCCCAGACCGCGCCGCGCACGCGCTGGCCCAGGCGGGGATCGCGTTCCTCTTCGCCCCGGTGTATCACCCCGCGATGCGCCACACCGGGCCGGTCCGCCGCGAACTCGGCGTCCCGACGGTGATGAACCTCCTGGGCCCCCTCGGCAATCCCGCCGGCGCGCGGCGCCAGGTGGTGGGCGTCGCGGACCGCGGGCGCGCCCCGCGCATCGCCGAGGCGCTCGCGCTGCTCGGAGCGGAGCACGCGCTGGTGGTGCACGGCGACGTGGGGATGGACGAGGTGAGCCCGGTGGGGCCGACAGCCGTGTGGGAGGTGCGGGGCGGGGAGATCTCGACCTGGACCTTGGACCCGGCGGAATACGGCCTGCCGGCGGTCGAGCTGGCGGCGCTCGCGGGGGGCGCGCCGGCCGAGAACGCCGCGCGGGTCGAGCGGCTGCTCGATGGCGCCGACGACGCCGCGGCGCGTGCCGCGGTGGTGCTCAACGCCGCGGCGGCGATCTATGTGTCGGAGGGGGAGCGGAGCTTCGGGGACGCAGTGGCGGCGGCGGAGCGGTCGCTCCGCGAACGGCGGGGGGCTGAGCGGCTGGCCCGGCTCAGGGCCGCCACGCGGGAGACGTGACGGCCGACTGACGGGCGGGGGTCAGAATTTCCGGAGCACGCCGACCACGATCCCCTGGATGACCACGTCGCGCTCCTGGAAGCGCATCGGGCTCATCGTGGCGTTGGCGGGCTGCAGCCGGACCCAGCCGCCGGGCTCGCGGTAGAACTTCTTGACCGTGGCCTCGGAGCCGTTGACCAGGGCGATGACCATCTCGCCGTTCTCGGCCGACTCGCGGCCGTGGACCACGACGACGTCGCCGTCGCAGATGTGCTCGTCGATCATCGACTGGCCGCGCACCCGGAGCGCGTAGTTGGGCCCGCGCCGCGGCAGGATGTCGTCCGGGACGGCGACCATCTCGTCGTGCATCAGCGACTCGATGGGGGTGCCGGCGGCCACGCTCCCGAGGAGGGGGATCTCCGTCGCGGTGGCCTGGCCCCGCGGGGGGAGCACCTCGATGGACCGGCTCTCGTTGTGGCTGCGCCGGATGTAGCCCTTGCGCTCGAGGTTGGTCAGGTGCTCGTGCACCGTCGCGAGCGACTGGAACTCGAACTGCTGGGCGATCTCCTCGAAGCTCGGCGCGTAGCCCTGTTCCGCGATGTAGCCGCGCACGAACTCGAGGATCTCGCTTTGACGCTTGGTGAGCGGCATCGCTGCCCCCTCCGGGCGGGTGGTGACCGAACGGACTCCGAATGAACGTACCCGAAGATGGGCCGAAGGGCAAGAGCGAGGGGGTCCTGGACCGGATCGTGGCCGGGGCGCGGGCCCGGCTCCCGGAGCTCCGGGCCCGGCGGGGCGAGATCGAGCGGGCGGCGCTCGAGCGGCCCCGGCCGCCGGGGTTTGCCGCCGCGCTCCGCGGCCCGCGGGTGGCGCTCATCGCCGAGGTGAAGCGCCGGTCGCCGTCGGCGGGGGCGATCGCGCCGGGGCTCGACGCGGTGTCACAGGCCCTGGCGTATGTGCGGGCCGGGGCCGCCGCGGTGTCGGTGCTGACCGAGCCCGACCATTTCGGCGGCTCGCTCGACGACCTCCGCGCCGTCACCGCCAGCACCACCGCGCCGGCGCTCCGCAAGGACTTCATCGTGGACGAGCTGCAGCTGCTCGAGGCCCGCGCGGCCGGGGCGGCGGCGGCGCTGCTCATCGTGCGCGCGCTGGCGCCGCGGCGGCTGGCGGAGCTGCTCCGGTTCGCGGAGGGGCTCGGCCTCGACGCGCTGGTGGAGGTGCACGACCGGGGCGAGCTCGACACCGCGCTCACGGCGGGCGCGCAGGTGGTGGGCGTCAACAGCCGCGACCTCACGACGTTCCGCATCGACGTGGACGCGGCCTGGGCGCTGGTGGAACAGGTGCCCGCCGGGCGGGTAGCCGTGGCGGAGAGCGGGATGTCGGCGCCGGAGCACGTCGCGCGGGCCGCGGCGCACGGGGCCGACGCGGTGCTGATCGGCACCGCGCTCTCCGCCGCCCCCGATCCGGCCGCGCTGGTGGCGGCCTTTGCCGGGGTCCCGCGCCGTGACCGTTGAGGTGAAGGTGTGCGGACTGCGGCGCGGCGAGGACGCGGCCGTAGCCGTAGCGGCCGGAGCATCGTACCTTGGTGTGATATTTGTCACCGGCGCCCGTCGGACCGTGACCGACGACCAGGCCCGGGACGTGGTGGCCGCGGCCGCCGGCCGGCCGGTGTTCGGCGTGTTCGCGGACCCAGACGCCGACGCCATCCTCCGCCGCCGCGACGCGGTCGGCATCCGCGGCGCGCAACTTCACGGGTCGGTCGCCGAGCCGGTGGCGGCTCGGCTGGCGGCCGAGGGAATGATGGTGTGGCGGGTGGTGCGGGTCGCGTCGGAGGAGGACCTTCGCCGCGGCTACGATCCGGCGATGACCGGTGACGCGATCCTGGTCGAGCCGTTCGTCCCGGAGGTGCCGGGTGGGGCGGGGGTGGCGCTGCCGCTCGACCTCGCGCGCGCCGCGCGCCGGGCCGTGCAGGGCCGGCCGATGGTGCTGGCCGGCGGGCTCCGTCCGGACACCGTGGCGGCTGCCGTCGCCGCCGCCCGGCCCGACGTCGTGGATGTCAGCTCGGGGGTCGAACGGGCCCCCGCCTCGAAGGATCCAGTTCTCATCCGCAGGTTCGTGGAGGCAGCAGTTGGCGATCTCCGTTTCCCCTGAGCGGGCGGTCGCGGGCCGGTTCGGTCCCTACGGCGGGCGCTACGTCCCCGAGACCTTGATCGCCGCCCTGGACGAGCTCGCCGAGCTGTACGATTCGGCCCGGTCCGACCCTCGATTCATCGCGGAGTATGAGACCATACTACGCGAGTTCTCCGGCCGCCCGACCCCGCTCACCGAGGCCCAGCGCTTCGGGGCGGTGGTCGGCTGCCGGGTGGTGCTCAAGCGGGAGGACCTGAACCACACCGGCGCCCACAAGATCAACAACACCATCGGCCAGGTGCTCCTCGCCCGGCGGATGGGGAAGCGCCGGATCATCGCCGAGACCGGGGCGGGGCAGCACGGCGTCGCCACGGCCACGGTGTGTGCCCGGTTCGGGCTCGAGTGCGTGGTCTACATGGGGGCGGAGGACGTGGCGCGGCAGGCGCTCAACGTCTATCGGATGCGGCTCCTGGGCGCCACGGTGGTGCCGGTCGAGAGCGGCACCCGGACCCTCAAGGACGCCACCAACGAAGCCCTGCGCGACTGGGTCACCAACGTCCCGACCACCCACTATATCATTGGATCCGTCGTCGGCCCCGATCCCTTCCCACGGATGGTGCGCGATTTCCAGTCGGTGATCGGTCGCGAGGCCCGGGCCCAGATGCTGGAGCGGTACGGCCGCCTTCCGGCCGCGGTGGTGGCGTGTGTGGGGGGCGGGTCCAACGCGATCGGGATGTTCAGCGGATTCATCGCCGATCCGGACGTGGCGATGGTCGGCGTGGAAGCGGCGGGGGAGGGGGTCGCGAGCGGGCGCCACGCCGCCACGCTCTCGGCCGGGCGGCCGGGGGTGCTGCACGGCTGCCTGAGCTATCTCCTGCAGGACGAGGACGGCCAGGTGATGCCGGCCCACTCGGTCTCGGCCGGCCTCGACTATCCCGGCGTCGGCCCCGAACACAGCTGGCTCAAGGATACCGGACGCGTGACCTACGAAGCGGTGACCGACGCCCAGGCCCTGGCCGGCTTCCGCCGGCTCTCCGAGCTCGAGGGGATCATCCCCGCGCTCGAGACCGCGCACGCGGTGGCGTGGATCGAGGCCGCCCGCGGCCGCTGGGGCGCCGACGACCTCGTGCTGCTCTGCCTGAGCGGCCGGGGGGACAAGGACGTGGCCCACGTGGCCGCGCTCACCGGGGCGACGGCGTGACGGCGCCGCGCGACTCCGGCGCCTCGGAGGTCCTGCTCCCTGCCGCCCAGGTGGAGGAGCTCCTCCGCACGATGGTCAAGGCGCTCCGCGCCATCCAGATCTACCTGCCGAACAACCCGATCTACCAGCGGGCGGTGGAGGCGGTGCGGGCCTCGTTCGCGCCGATCTGGGAGGTGCTGACGGAGCTCAGCTTCGTCATCACCGAGAGCGAGTTCACCTGGGACGACCAGGTGGTCTATCGCCAGGCGTCGCGGTCGGACAGCCTGGCGTGGACGCTGTTCAAGGACGGGCTCCGGCTCCTGACCCTGCGGCCCGGGGTGGAGCGCGACGAGATCGTGCGGTTCCTCGAGGTGATCAACAAGGTGCGCTCGCTGCCGAGCGACGCCGAGGACGACCTGCTCACGCTGCTCTGGGAGCAGGACTTCCAGCTGCTGCACTACACCTTCACCGAGATCCTGACCGACGCCCCGCCGCCGGCGGTGACGGGCGCGCCCGTGACAGGCTTCTCGTCGGGGGGTGCCGACGCCCCGCCCGAGACGGCGGAGGAGCAGAAGAGCCGGACCCGCGACACGGTGCAGCAGGACGCCGCCGACCGGCCGCCGGGGATGGTGCGGATGGAGGATTTCGACTCCACCCTGTACTTCCTCGACGAGCAGGAGGTGGCCTACATCACGCGCGAGGTCAAGAAGGAGTACGAGCAGGACCTCCGCAGCAACGTGATGGCGTTCCTCTACGACCTGTTCGAGCTCCAGGTCGGCGCCGACGTCCGCGACGAGATCCTCGGCATCCTGGAGAGCTTCCCGGCGTACCTGCTGGCCGCGGGCGACCTGCGGGCGGTGGCCGAGATGCTCCGCGAGACGAAGGTCCTGGCGCTCAGGGCGCGGTCGCTCGAGGAGCCGCACCGGGCCCGGCTCGAGGGCTTCGCCTCGCAGATCAGCGACCCGACCGTCGTGTCCGAGCTGCTCCGCGCCATCGACGAGGCGACCACGCCCCCGGCCGAGGACGACCTGCGCGAGCTGTTCCGCGAGCTGCGCGGCACCGCGCTCGAACCGGTGATGGTGTGGCTCCCGACCGCCTCGAACGCGACGGCCAAGGCGATGCTCGAGCGGGTGGCGGCGCAGCTGGCCGAGGCCAACCCGACGGAGATCCTCCGCATCCTCGGCAGTCCCGAGAGCCCGGCGCTGCACGCCGCGATCGCCCTGTCGGGGCGGCTCAAGCTCCAGCCGGCGGTGCCGGGGCTGGCGCAGACGCTGACCCACGAGGACCCCGGGGTGCGGCTCGCCTCGGCGCAGGCGCTGGCTGAGCTCGGCTCGCCGGGGGCGATCTCGACGCTCGAGCGCGCGCTCACCGACGTCGACCGCGAGGTGCGGCTCTTCGCCGT
>CAMLHU010000098.1 GCA_946479825.1 uncultured Gemmatimonadota bacterium | reverse complement strand
GACCAACACCCGGTTCCGCCAGCTCCTTGCGGCGGGGCAGTCCGGGCTCTCCACGGCGTTCGACCTGCCCACCCAGATGGGGTACGACTCCGACCACCCGATGGCGAGCGGGGAGGTCGGGCGCGTCGGCGTCGCCATCGACACGGTGGACGACCTGGCGTTGCTCTTCCGCGGGATCCCGCTCGACTCCGTCACCACCTCGATGACCATCAACGCCACCGCGGCGATCCTGCTCGCGATGTACGTCGTGGTGGGCGAGGAGCAGGGGGTCGCGCGCCAGAAGCTCGGCGGCACGGTGCAGAACGACGTGCTCAAGGAGTACATCGCGCGGGGGACGTACATCTATCCGCCGGGTCCGTCGCTCCGGCTCACGACCGACATCTTCCGGTTCGTGGTGGCGGAAGGGATGAACTTCAACCCGATCTCGATCAGCGGGTACCACATCCGCGAGGCGGGGGCCACGGCGGCGCAGGAGGTGGCGTTCACGCTCGCCAACGGGCTCGAGTACGTCCGCCGGGGGCTCGAGGCGGGGGTGCCGCTCGCGGGCTTCGGGCCCAGGCTCAGCTTCTTCTTCGCGGCGCACAACGACCTCTTCGAGGAGGTCGCCAAGTTCCGCGCGGCCCGCCGGCTCTGGGCGGCGCTGGTGCGCGAGCGCTTCGAGGCCGACGAGGCGACCGCCCGGCTCCGCTTCCACACCCAGACCGGGGGCGTGACGCTCCAGGCCCAGCAGCCGCTCAACAACGTGGCGCGGGTGACGGTGCAGGCGCTCGCCGCGGTGCTGGGCGGCACCCAGTCGCTCCACACCAACGGCTACGACGAGGCGCTCGCGCTGCCGACCGCCGAGGCGGCCACCCTCGCGCTCCGCACCCAGCAGGTCCTGGCGCACGAGAGCGGCGTCACCCGCGTGGTGGACCCGCTGGGCGGGAGCTACTACGTCGAGGCGCTCACCGACCGGATCGAGCGCGAGGCCCGGGCGCTGATCGCGGAAGTCGATGCGCTGGGGGGCGCGGCGGCCGCGATCGAGCGCGGCTTCTTCCAGCAGGCCATCGCCGACAGCGCCTGGGTGCAGCAGCAGCGCCAGGAGCGCGGCGAGCAGGTGGTGGTCGGGGTCAACAAGTTCACCGACGACTCGCCGGTGCCGGTGCTGCACCAGCCCGACTATTCGGCCCTCGCGGCGCGGCAGGTGGCGCGGCTTCGCGAGGCGAAGGCCGGGCGGGACGGCGCCGCGGTGACCGCGCGACTCGCGGCGCTCGGAACGGCGGCCGCCGGGGACGGGCCGCTGATGCCGCCGATCATCGAGGCGGTGCGCGCCCGGGCCACCCTGGGCGAGATCAGCGACGTGCTGCGGGAGGCCTGGGGCGAGTATCACGGCTGAGGGAGGCGAACGTCGGTCATTCGAGGGACCGGCCGCCGGCCGGTCCCTCGTCGCGTTAGCGGAGCCCGAACACGACGCCGACCGCCCAGATGGTCAGGTTCGCCTCGCTCTCGATCGGCGTGACGGTCGTGCCGGCGCCGGTCCCCTCGATGCTGTTCTCGTTGAGGTACTGCACCGTCGCGTTGTCCCGGTGACGGACCGCCAGGTCGAGGGCGAGCGGATGCCGCCCACGCGACAGCTGGATCGCCACGCCCCCGCCGGCGGTCCAGTTGAAGGTCCAGTCGCTGAAGTTGGTGCTGGAGGCGAAGTCGCCGTAGCTCGAGGTGCCGCGGGCCGAGGTCTGGGTGTAGAAGTAAGCGAATCCCACCGAGCCGGAGAGGTACGGCCGGACGGCGCCGCGGGTCAGCTCGACCCGGAGCACGGGGGCGCCGAGGGTCACGATGTTGTTGGTGGTCGTCACGTCGGCGTAGAGGCCGGGGATCGTCGGACTGAGCGGGACGGTGCGGGTCCGCTGGCCGTAGTTCACGATCCCGATCTCGGCGCCGAGGGTGACCTGCGCGTGGCGGTCGAGCGCCCAGCCGCCCCACCCGGTGATGCCGAAGCCGTCGTGGACGAAACGTCCGAAGTCGCCGGCGGGGGTGGCGTACTCCAGCCAGCCGCCGGCCTGCCCGCGGATCCGGCCCGGCGGCGGTCGCTGGTCGGTCACGTCGCGCAGCTGGGCGCCGAGCGCGGGCGGGCAGAGCAGCAGGGTCAGGATGGCGAGCGCGGATCGCATACGGGGCCGCCTTCGGCACGGGCAGGCAGCAGGCCTGCCGGGCCCGTCGGTACAAGTTCCGCGCCCGGGCGGCGACGCGCCCGCGCGGCAGGCCTGGCCGCGTTGAAAATGCGGTCGCGGTCGGCTAACTTTTTGGCTTGTCTATGGTTAGCTACGGAGGGACCGATGCCGACCTATGAGTACGCGTGCCCCAACGGGCACGCCTTCGAGCTGTTCCAGAAGATCTCCGACCCGCCGCGGGCCAAGTGCCCCACGTGCGGCAAGCGTGCCACGCGCCGGATCTCGGCCGGGGCGGGTCTGGTGTTCAAGGGCAGCGGGTTCTACATCACCGACTACGGCAAGGACGGGAAGGGGCCACGCAAGGAGGCCGCCGAGTCGAAGGCCGAGACGCCGGCCAAGGCGGAGTCCAAGCCGAAGGACAAGGCCAAGCCGACGAAGGCCTCCGAGTGACCGACCAGCTGCGGACCGAGCTGGCGCGGATCGCGACGCTGCTCGGCGGCGACGGCGTGCCGTTCGTGCTCGAGCGCCCGCGCGAGGACGCGCACGGCGACTGGGCCACCAACCTGGCCCTGGTCCTCGCCAAGGCGCAGAAGCAGAAGCCCCGCGACGTGGCCCAGCGCGTGGTGGCCGAGCTGGCCCTCCCGCCGGGCGTGGTGCGGAAGACCGAGATCGCCGGGCCGGGGTTCATCAACTTCTGGCTCGGCGAGGCCCAGCTCGCCGACGACCTCGCCACCATCATCGCCGCCGGTCCCGCGTACGGCCGCCACGAGTTCGGGGCGGGGAAGCGCGTCAACATCGAGTTCGTCTCCGCCAACCCGACCGGCCCCCTGCACGTGGGGCACGGCCGGGGCGCGGCGCTGGGCGACGGCATCGCAGCGCTGCTCGAGTGGACCGGCCACGCCGTCACCCGCGAGTTCTACATCAACGACGCCGGCGTGCAGATCGACCGGGTGGCCCGGTCGCTCTGGGCCCGGGTGCAGCAGGCGGCGGGCCGGGCGGCGGAGATCCCGGAGGGCGGCTACCACGGGACCTACCTGGCCGAGCTGGCCGAGCGGGTCCTGGCCGACGAAGGGCGTGCGTTCGCCGACCTGCCGGAGGGCGAGGGCGTGGCCCGCTGCCGCGCGCTCGCGCTCCGGCTGATGCGCGAGGAGCAGGACGAGGACCTGCGGGTCTTCGGCGTCAGCTTCGACGTGATGGCCTCGGAGCAGGCGCTCTACGACGCCGGCAAGGTGCAGGCGACGCTCGACCTCCTGGCCCGCCGCGGCCTCACGTTCGAGCAGGACGGCGCGCTCTGGCTCCGCACCAGTTCCTTCGGCGACGACAAGGACCGGGTGCTCCGGAAGTCGGACGGGAGCCTCACCTACCTGGTCCCCGACATCAGCTACCACGTGGACAAGCACGAGCGCGGCTTCGCGCTCGCGATCGACGTCTGGGGCGCCGACCACCACGGGTATATCCCGCGGATGCGCGCGGTGCTCCGCGCGCTGGGCTACCCCGACGACTTCTTCGACGTGGCCCTGGTGCAGCTGGTCAAGGTGGTGCGGGGCGGGGAAGAGGTGAAGATGTCGAAGCGGTCCGGGGAGTTCGTGACCCTGCGCGACCTCTTCGAGGAGGTCGGCGTGGACGCGGCGCGCTACTTCTTCCTGATGCGCCGCGGCGACAGCCACCTGATCTTCGACGTGGACCTCGCCAAGAGCCAGACCGACGAGAACCCGGTGTTCTACGTCCAGATGGCGCACGCCCGGATGAGCGGCATCTTCCGGGTGGCCGGGCGCGAGCCGGGCGCGGTGACGGCCGACGGCGTGGACATCGCCGCCCTCGCGGCGCCGCAGGACCAGGACCTGCTCAAGAAGCTGACCGCGTTCCCCGAGGTGGTCGCGGCGGCGGCGCGCGGGCGCGAGCCGCACCGCGTCACCGCGTACCTCGAGGAGCTCGCGCGGCTCGCGCACAACTGGTACCATCACTGCCGGGTGCTGGGCGAGCCCGCGCCGGTCGAGGCCGCGCGCCTCGCGCTGGCCCGCGCCGCCCGCATCGTCCTGGCCAACGGCCTCACCCTCCTGGGCCTCTCCGCTCCCGACCGGATGTGACCGTGTCCCTGCTCGTCGTCGGCTCCGTCGCCCTCGATTCCATCCACACGCCGTTCGGCGAGACCGCCGACGCGCTGGGCGGCTCGGCCGTCTTCTTCGCCGTGGCGGCCTCGCTGCTCCACCCGGTCAAGGTGGTCGGCGTGATCGGCTCCGACTACCCGACCCACGAACTCGACCGCCTGGCCGAGCGCGGCATCGACTGGTCGGGGGTCGAGCGCGCCGAGGGGGAGAGCTTCCGCTGGAAGGGGAAGTACTCCTACGACCTCCAGAACCGCGAGACGCTCGAGACCCGCCTCGGCGTGTTCGCCGAGTTCCAGCCCAAGCTCCCGCCCGCCTGCCGCCAGACGGAGTACCTCTTCCTCGGCAACATCGACCCCGAGCTGCAGCTCGGCGTCCTGGGCCAGGTGGAGCGGCCGAGCCTGGTGGCCTGCGACACGATGAACTACTGGATCCAGAGCAAGCGCGATGCGCTGCTGTCGCTCCTCAAGCGGGTGGACATCCTCCTCGTCAACGACAGCGAGGCCCGCGAGCTCTCCGGCGACTGGAACATCCACCGCGCCGGCCGCTGGATCCTCGACCGGGGACCGAAACGGGTGGTGATCAAGCAGGGCGAGTACGGCGCGCTCCTGATGGACCGGAACGCCACCTTCGCCGTGCCGGGCTATCCCCTCGAAGAGGTGTTCGACCCCACCGGCGCCGGCGACGCCTTCGCCGGCGGGTTCATGGGGTACGTGGCGCGGAGCGGCGACCTCACCGACGCCGGGCTCCGCCGCGCGATGGTGTACGGGTCCACGATGGGCTCCTTCGCGGTGGAGCGCTTCAGCATCCGCGGGTTCGACAACGTGCGGGCCCCCGACGTCGCGCGGCGCGTGGACGGGTTCCGGCGCCTGAGGGCGGTGGAGCTGCCGGAGGTGGACGGATGACGTCGCGCCAGTACGCCGAGGCCGGGGTGGACCTCTCGACCGCCGAGGACGCCAAGACGCGGATCGGCCGGCTGGTGGCCGGGACTCGGACCGGCCTCTCCGTGGGCGAGGTCGGGGCCTTCGGCGGGATGGTCCGCGTCCCCGCCGGCCTCCGGAAGCCCGTGCTCGTGATGAGCACCGACGGCGTCGGCACCAAGGTGCTCGTGGCGCTGGCCGCCGGCCGGCTCGACACCGTGGGCGAGGACCTCGTCAACCATTCGGTGAACGACATCCTGGTGCACGGGGCGCGGCCGATCGCCTTCCAGGACTACGTGGCCGGGTCGGCGCTCACCGCCGAGCTCATCGCCGCGGTGGTCGAGGGCGTGGCCCGCGGATGCCGCGCCCACCAGATGGCGCTCACCGGCGGCGAGACGGCGATGATGCCGGGTCTCTACGCCCCGGGCCACTTCGACCTCGCCGGGACGATCCTCGGCGTGGTCGAGGAGGACGAGGCCCTCCACGGCGACCGCATCGTGCCGGGCGACGTCCTGCTGGCGTACGCGTCGTCGGGACTCCACACCAACGGCTACACCCTGGCCCGCCGGGTGGTCTTCGACACCCTCAAGCTCGGCGTCCACGACCAGCTCGCCGACACCGGGCGCACCGTGGCCGACCTGCTCCTCGCGGTCCACGTGAGCTACGCCGCGGCCGTGATGCCGGTGGTCGCCCGGGTGCACGGGCTGGCGCACATCACCGGCGGCGGGATCCCCGGCAACCTCGTCCGCGTCCTGCCCGAGGGGTGCGAGGCGGTGGTGCAGGCCGGAAGCTGGACGCTGCCGCCGCTCTTCCGGGTCATCCAGGAGGCGGGCCGGGTGGCTGTCGACGAGATGCGCGACGTCTTCAACCTGGGCGTCGGGCTCATCGCCGCGCTGCCCGCGGCGGACGTGCCGGCCGCCCAGGCGGCCGCGCGGACCGCCGGGATCGACACCTGGGTCATCGGCGAGGTCCGGCGCGGCGAGCGCCGGGTGCGGTTCGCGGACTGAGCGTCCGGCGGAGCGCGGGGTGACGGAAGCGGAGGCGATGGAGCGCGCCCTCGGTCTCGCGTGGCGAGGCTGGGGGCGCGTGCATCCCAACCCGCTCGTCGGGGCGGTGGTGCTGCGCGACGGGGAGGTCGTAGGCGAGGGATGGCACGCCGAGTTCGGCGGGCCGCACGCGGAGCGGGTGGCGCTCGACGCCGCGGGCCCGGCGGCCCGCGGGGCCACGCTGGTGGTGACGCTCGAGCCCTGCGCCCACCACGGCAAGCAGCCGCCCTGCACCGAGGCCATCGCCGCGGCGGGTATCGCCCGGGTGGTCGTCGCCGCCGCCGACCCGAACCCCGCGGCCGACGGCGGCACCGAATGGCTCCGCGCACGCGGCATCGCGGTCGAGTTCGGGCCGGGGGCGGTCGAGGCGTGCCGGCAGAACGCCGCGTTCCGTCACCGGTTCCGCGAGCCGAAGCGACCCTTTGTGGCGCTCAAGCTGGCGACCTCGCTCGACGGCGCCATCGCCGACGCGGGCCGGAGGTCGCGCTGGATCTCGGGCGACGCGGCCCGCGACTACGTCCACTGGCTCCGGGCCGGGTTCGACGCCGTGGCCGTGGGGGGCGCCACCGCGCGGGCCGACGATCCGTCGCTCACGGTGCGGGGGAGCGTGACCCCGCGGGTGGCCCCCCGGCGCGTGGTGTTCGACCGCACGCTCGACCTCCCCGACCGCCTCACCCTGGTCCGGACGGCGACGGCCCCCCGGACCATCGTCCTGGCCGACCCTGCGGCGGTCCGCGAACGCGGCCGCGCCGCGCTCGACCGGGGCCTCGCGGTGGCGGGCGCGATGTCGCTCGCCGAGGGGCTGCGGTGGCTCCGGGAACAGGAAGGTGTTCTCTCGGTATTGGTGGAGGGCGGCGGGCGGCTGGCCGGGGCGCTGCTCGCGGCGGGACTGGTGGACCGGCTGTACTGGATCCAGGCGCCGGTGTGGCTCGGCGCCGGCGCGGTGCCGGCGTTCCCCGGGCTTCCCGGACTGCAGCTCGGCACCTCGCCGCGGTGGCACGTGGTCGAGCGGCGGGCCCTGGGCGAGGATACCTTACTGGTGGTGGATCGCGACCCGTGTTCACCGGCCTGATCACCGCGACCGGCCGCCTGGCGGCCCGGCGTGACGCCGACGGCTTGACGCTCCGCATCCGGGCCCCGTACCGGGGACTCCGGCGCGGCGAGAGCGTCGCGGTGGACGGCGCCTGCCTCACCGTCGAGCGCACCGGCCGCGGCTGGTTCGAGGTGCACGTCGTTGCGACCAGCCTGGACCGCACGGCGTTCGGCGGCTACGCCGTGGGCCGGCGGGTCAACCTGGAGCGGGCGCTGCGGGCGGGGGACCGCCTCGGCGGCCACCTGGTCCAGGGGCATGTGGATGGAGTCGGGCGGGTGCGCGCCGTCCAGGATCGTGGCGACGCGCGGCTCATTGACATCGAGGTCCCGCCGGCCGTGGCCCGGGTCTCGATCCCGCTGGGCTCGATCACGGTGGACGGCGTGAGCCTCACCGTGAACGCGCGGCCGGCGGCCGGGGTGGTGCAGGTGTCGCTCATCCCGGAGACCCAGAGGAAGACCACGCTCGGCGAACGCGCCCCGGGCGATCAGGTGCACGTCGAAGGCGACGTGCTCGGCAAGTATGTGGCGGAGTTGATGCGGGCCCGCGGGCCCGCGGACTGTGCGGAT
>CAMLHU010000097.1 GCA_946479825.1 uncultured Gemmatimonadota bacterium | reverse complement strand
CGGATCCGCCGCGGCGCGGTGGACCTGGCGGTGAACCTCTTCACGAGCTTCGGGTACTTCGACACCGACGACGAGCACGCCGCGGCGCTGGCCGCGATGGTCTCGACGGTCCGCCCCGGCGGCTGGTTCGCCCTCGACTTCCTGGCGGCGGGGACGGTGCGCGACCGGCTCGTCCCGTCCGAGGTCGCCACGCTTGGCGGGCGGACGCTCCGGATCGAGCGCGCCATCTCCCCGGACGAGCGCTTCGTCGTCAAGGCCATTCACACCCCGGAAGGCCCCCGCATCGTGGAACGCGTCCGCCTCTTCAGTCCGCCGCAACTCGACGCCTTGCTCGCCGCGAGCGGCGTGGATGTCGTCCATCGGTTCGGCGACTACGACGGCGGTCCGCCCGGCCCTGGCGCCCCGCGGGCCATCTTCCTCGGACGGTGTCGGTGACGCTGCGCATCGTACCGACGCCTCTCTCGGCCACACCGTCGGCGGCTCCCGAGCCCCGGGGCGGGGGAGGGCTGTCGCCCGAGATCCTGCCGGCCTTCGTGGCGGTGGACGGCCGGGTCCCGCGCGCCGACTACCTCGCTCGCCCGGACGTACTCGTCGTCACCACCGGCCAGCAGCCCGGCCTCTTCACCGGACCCGCCTATACCATTCACAAGGCGCTCTCGGCCCGGGCGCTCGCGCGCACGCTCGAGCGGGCGTGGGGTCGCCCGGTCGTCCCGGTCTTCTGGCTCGCCGGCGACGACCACGACTACGCCGAGGCGTCGCACGCCGCCTGGCCCGCCCCCGACGGTTCGCTGCGGCGCTGGCACCTCCCTGAGCGGCCGTCCGGCGCGCCGCTCACGCCGATGTACCGCACGCCGCTCGATCCCGACGCGATCCGCGCCCTCGACCAGCTCGAGGCCGACCTCGACGGCGCCCAGTACCGGGCCGACGTGATCGCCTGGCTCCGGCGCCACTACCGGCCCGACGCCACCGTGGCGAGCGCGTACGCCGGCGCCCTCGCGGAGCTGCTCGCCCCCCTCGGGATCGCCTGCTTCGACCCGACCCACGCCGCCGCGCGCGCCGCGATGGCCCCGTGGTTCCTGCGCGCGCTCGCCGCCGCCGGACCGCTCGACCAGCAGCTGGCCCGGCGCAGCGCCGAGCTGACCGCGGCGGGACGAGATCCCGAGGTCGCCGTCGGCGACGGCGCAACGCTCGTGATGCTCGAAGGGGTCGCCGGTCGCGACCGCCTGGTCGCGGAGGGCGGGGAATTCGTCACCCGCCGGGGGGCCGAACGCCTGACGCCGCAGGCCGTGGAGCGGATCGCAGCGGAGGAGCCGACCCGGCTCTCCCCGAACGTCCTCCTGCGCCCCGCGATCGAGGCGGCGATCCTGCCGACGGTGGCGTATGTGGCGGGGCCTGGCGAGCTCCGGTACCTCGCCCTGACCCCGCCGGTGTACGAGGCGCTCGGCGTTGCACCGCAGCGCCCCGTGCCGCGCTGGTCCGGCGTCCTCGTCGAGCCGGCCGTCGATCGCACGCTGGCCCGGTTCGGCATCTCCCTCGAGGAGCTGCTGAACGAGGGGGCCGCGCTCGACGCCCGCATCGCCCGGCGGCACTTCCCCCCCGAGCTCACGGCGGCGCTCGAGGAGCTGCGCGGCGCGGCCGATCGCAGCTTCGACGCGCTGGCCCGGGGCGCCCAGGCCATCGACCCGACCCTCGTCCGGACAATGCAGGGCCTGCTCGGTCGGGTCCGGTTCAGTGCCGACCAGGCGGAACGGAAGCTCGTCCGGGCGCTCAAGCGCCGCGAGGCGACCGAGCTCGCCCAGCTTGAGCGCGCCCGCACCGCCGTCCGCCCCGACGGCCGCCCGCAGGAACGGGTCCTCATCGTGCCGCCCTGGGTGGCGCGCCACGGCCCCGGGCTCCTGGAGGAGCTCGCCACCGAGATCGAGCGGTGGTATGGCGCCGCCCTTGAGGCGCCGGCCGCCGGCCGATAGACTCCCGCCATGAACGCCGTCATCGGGCTGGTCATCCTCGCCCTGCTCATCATCCCGACCCTCGCGATCCTCATCGACTCGCCGATCGGGCGGGCGCTGGCGCGCCGGGTGGGCGGCCCCGAGCAACCCGACGTGCGGCTGGCCGAGCTCGCGAAGAAGGTGGAGCTCCTCGAAGGCGAGATCGACGACCTGCACGGGGCGGTGGAGCAGCTCAAGGACGAGAACCAGTTCCTCCAGCGGCTGCTCGAGGACGCCCCCAGGCGTCCGACCCTCCCGCCGGGGCCCGCCTCCTGAGCCGCGACCGCGCCATCCGCCGCGGCGCGGTCCTCGTCGCGCTCGGCATCTTCGCGAGCCGGCTGATGGGGCTCGTCCGGACCTGGACGGTGGCCCACTTCCTGGGCGCCGATGCCGCCGCCGACGCGTGGCAGGCGGCGTTCAAGATCCCCAACTTCCTCCAGAACCTCTTCGGCGAAGGCGCCCTCTCGGCGTCGTTCATCCCGGTGTACGCCGGGCTGCTCGCCCGCGACGAGCGCGACGAGGCCGACCGCGTGGCCGGGGCCATCGGCGGCCTGCTCGCCGTCGGCGTCTCGATCATCGTCCTCGTCGGCGTCGTCGCGACGCCGTATTTCATCGACCTCGTCGTCCCGGGCTTCACCGGCGAAAAGCGCGAGCTCACCATCCGGCTGGTCCGGATCGTCTTCCCGGGGACCGGCCTCCTCGTCCTCTCGGCGTGGTGCCTCGGCATCCTCAACAGCCACCGGCGGTTCTTCCTGTCGTACGCCGCGCCGGTGCTGTGGAACCTCGCCATCATCGTGGCGCTCTTCGGCTTCGGGGGCCGGTCCACCCAGGCCGACCTGACCGTGTGGGCGGCGTGGGGATCGGTCGTCGGCAGCGCGCTGCAGCTCCTCGTCCAGCTTCCGCGGGTGGCCCGGCTCTCCGGCCAGCTGCGCTTCACGCTCGACCGGACCTCCGCCCACGTGCGGGAGGTCATCCGCAACTTCTGGCCCGCGTTCGTGAGCCGGGGCGTGATCCAGATCAGCGGCTACGTGGATTTCATCCTCGCGAGCCCGCTCCCCACCGGCGCCGTGGCGCACCTGCTCTACGCCCAGACGCTGTACCTGATGCCGGTCAGCCTCTTCGGGATGTCCATCTCCGCCGCCGAGCTCCCGGCGATGTCGAGCGCGGTCGGCGACGCGGACAGCGTGGCCGCGGAGCTCCGCGGGCGCCTCGAGGCGGGCCTCCGCCAGATCGCGTTCTTCGTCGTCCCCTCGGCGATGGCCTTCCTGGCCCTCGGGCACGTGATCGCCGGGACCCTGTTCCAGTCCGGCCGCTTCACCGCCCAGGACAGCCTGACGGTCTGGGCGATCCTTGCCGGGTCCGCCATCGGCCTCCTCGCCACCACCCAGGCCCGGCTCTACTCCTCCGCGTTCTATTCCCTCCGCGACACCCGGACCCCCCTCCGCTTCGGGATCGTCCGGGTCGCGCTCGTGACCGCCCTCGGCTACCTCTTCGCGTTCCCGCTCCGCACCGCCCTCGGCATCGACGGGCGCTGGGGCGCGGCGGGGCTCACGCTCTCGGCGGGGATCGCGGGGTGGATCGAATTCCTCCTGCTGCAGCGCGCCCTTGGCCGGCGGATCGGACGCACCGGCCTCCACCTCCCGGAGCTCGGCCGGCTCTGGCTTTCCGCCGCGCTCGGCGCGGCTGGCGCCTGGGCCGTGATGACGGCCTGGCCGGCCCTGCACGGCGCCCTCCGCGGGGCCGTCGTCCTGCCCGCGTTCGGCGCGATATACCTGCTCGCGGCGCGGAGTCTTCGCATCCCCCAGGCGGGCTCGGTCCTCGCTCGGCTGCGTCGCCTCGGCCGCTGACCGGCGCTAGGTTTCGGAGGTGACGGTCCCGGTCTCCGACGCGCTCCAGCGCAAGCTCGACACCCTCCCCGACGGCCCCGGCGTGTACCTGTGGAAGGACGCGGCGGGAGCGGTGATCTACGTCGGCAAGGCCCGACGGCTCCGAAGCCGCGTCCGCAGCTACCTCGCCTCGCCGGACCCCGACGCGCCGCCCAAGCACCGAATGCTCGTCCGGGCCATCGCCGACCTCGAGACGATCGTGACCCCGAACGAGGCGGAGTCGCTCCTCCTCGAGAACAACCTCATCAAGGAATACCAGCCGCGCTTCAACGTCCGGCTCAAGGACGACAAGAGCTATCCCTCGATCGCCGTCACGGTGAAGGAGCCATTCCCCCGCGTCCTGGTCACCCGCCGGCGCGACCTTCCCGGCGCGCGGTACTACGGCCCGTATACCGACGTCGCCCTGATGCGGCGCACGCTGGCGCTCATCCGCCGCATCTTCACCGTCCGCTCCTGCCACGACGATCTCCCCCGCGAGCGGCGGGAACGCCCGTGCCTCGACTACCACATCGGCCGGTGCCGGGCTCCTTGCGTGGGCTGGCAGTCGGAGGCCGACTACCGCGCGATGATCGGCGAGGTCGTGGCCCTCCTCGACGGCGAGACCGCCGACGTCCGCGGGCGGGTCCGGGCGCTGATGCTCGACGCCAGCGCCCGGGAGGATTTCGAGCGCGCCCGCGAGCTGCGCGATACGCTCCGCTGGCTCGAGCAGGTGGAGCAGCCGGTGACGTCGGAGCTGGTCGGGGCGGGGGACGCCGACGCGATCGGGTACGCGCGCGACGGCGACGACGCGGTGCTCACCCACTTCCGGATCCGCGACGGCCGGGTCGTCGCCCGTGACCACCGCTTTCTCGAGAACGTCGAGGGCGAGCCCGACCCGGTCATCCTGGGCGCGTACCTGCTGCAGTACTACCGCCTGGCCGAGGGCCGGGCCGACCGGGTCATCCTGCCGTTCGAGCCCGCGGACGCGACGGAACTGGGGCAGCTGCTCCCGGGATCGCACTGGAGCGTCCCGCAGCGGGGGACTGCGGCGCGCTGGCTGGAGCTCGCCGAGGCGAACGCCCGCCACCTCCTCGAGAGTCTCCGCATCGAGAGCTTCGAGACCGAAGAGCGGGCCGAAGACCCGGTCTACGCCCTCGGCCGCGACCTGGGCATGAGCGTCGTGCCGCGAAGCCTCATCTGCGTGGACATCTCGACCAACCAGGGCAGGGACACGGTGGGCTCGCTGGTCTGGTTCGAGGCCGGGCGCCCCAGGAAGGCCGAGTACCGGAAGTTCCGGATCAAGGGACCGGCGCAGCAGGACGACTTCGCGGCGATCCACGAAGTGGTGTCGCGATACCTGACCCGCCGGCGCGACGAGCACAAGCCGATCCCCGACCTGATCGTCATCGACGGCGGCAAGGGCCAGCTTGGCGCCGCGAAGGCCGCCGCGCAGGCCGCGGGCTTCGACGCGGTACCGATGGTGAGCCTCGCCAAGCGCGAGGAGGAAGTGTACTTCCCCGACCGACCGGAACCGCTCCGCCTCCCGCGCCGGAGCCCCTCGCTCCGCCTGCTCCAGCGCGCCCGGGACGAGGCGCACCGCTTCGGCGTGGCGTACAACCGGACCCGCCGCACCGCCCGGACGATCACCTCCGAACTGCTCGCCATCCCCGGCGTGGGCGCGACCCGACGCCGTCAGCTCCTCGAGCGCTTCGGCTCCCTGGCCGGAGTACGCTCGGCCACCGTCGCCGAACTGGCGGCCGTTCCCGGGATCTCCGCTCGAATGGCCGAACGCATCCTGGCTCACCTGAGGAAGGACTGACCCTTGACGCCGTCCATCGATTGGGAACTGCACTGCACCGCCTGCGGCGCGACCGACACCGCCGACGGGCTGCGGACCGTCTGCCGCTGCGGCCAGCCGTGGCTGGTGCGCTACCCGCACCGTGATTGGCGCAGTCTCCGCCCGGCCGACCTCGGCCCCGACCACGGGATGTGGCGCTACCGGGCCTTTCTTCCCCTTACCCCCTCGCAGGCACCGGTGACGCTCGGGGAAGGGGGGACACCGCTCCTTCCGTTGCCACGCGCAGGCACGGCGCTTGGCGTGCCCCGGCTCTGGCTCAAGGACGAGGCGGGGAATCCCACCGGATCCTTCAAGGCGCGCGGACTCGCCGCCGCGATCACGCGGGCCACCGCGGCCGGCGCGACGCGATTCGTCCTGCCCACCGCCGGAAATGCCGGCGTGGCCGCTTCGGCCTACGCCGCGCGCGCCGGCGTGAGCGCAAGGGTGTACGCGCCGGAGACCACGCCGCCCACGATCCTGTCCCAGATCCGCTGGTTCGGCGGCGACCTGCACCTGCTGCCGGGACATATCGGCGACTGCGGCAAGGCCGCGCGCCAGTATGCGGCCGAGACCGGCGCGACCGACCTGTCCACGCTCCGCGAGCCCTACCGGATCGAGGGCAAGAAGACGCTGGGGCTCGAGATCGCCGAGCAGCTCGGCTGGAGCTTTCCCGACGCGATCCTCTACCCCACCGGCGGCGGGACGGGGCTCATCGGGATGTGGAAGGCGTTCAACGAACTGCGCGACGCCGGATGGGTCCGCGGAACGCTCCCGCGGATGTTCTCGGTCCAGTCGGCCGGGTGCGCGCCGATCGTGCGCGCCTACCAGGCAGGTGCGGCCAGGGCCGAGCCGTGGCCAGACCCGGCCACGGTGGCGAGCGGACTCAGGGTGCCGGGGCCCCTCGGCGACCGGTTGATCCTCGAAGCCGTGCGGCAGAGCGGCGGCGGGGCCGTGGCCGTCACCGACGAGGCGCTGTCGGAGGCCGCGCGACGCTTCTCGGCGATGGAAGGCCTCGACCTCTCCCCGGAAGGCGGCGCAACCTTCGCGGCGCTTGCCCAGCTGATCGCCGACGGCACGCTGGCGCGCGACGCCCGGGTCGTCGTGTGCAATACCGGGGCGGGGTGGCTGTACCGGCAGGCGTGAATTGCCCCACCGGCGATCCGGGTTGATATTTCGCAATATGGAAACGGGCCGGATCGCCATCCTCGACCCCGCCGCCGGGATCAGCGGCGACATGCTCCTCGGCGCCCTGGTGGCCGCCGGGGCGCCCGAGGCCTGGCTGACCGGATTGCCGGCCCGCCTCGGGCTTGATGGCGTTACGGTCGAGGTCGGCCGGGTGGTCCGGTGCGGTGTCGCCTGCGTCAAGGTGACGGTCCGACTGGCGGACGGGGCCACCGAGGCACCGAGCGAGCCGGTCGACACTCATCATCACGACCACGATGCGCATCACCACGAAGGACACGGCCACCCGCACTCGCATTCGACGGGAGGCCATTCGCACCGGCACGTCGGCGATCTGGTGGCCATCGTGGAGCGCGCACCGCTCTCCGAGTGGGTCCGGTCCCGCGCGGTCGCGGCGCTCCGCCTCCTCGGCGAGGCTGAGGGAAGGGTCCACGGGACCACGTGGGACCGGGTGCACCTCCACGAGGTCGGGGCGATGGATGCCCTGGTGGACATCGTCGGCGGCATCGAAGGGTTCGAACAACTCGGCGTCCGGACGATCAGCACCCGCCCCGTGGCGCTCGGCAACGGATGGGTACGCGCGGCCCACGGCGTGATGTCCGTCCCCGCGCCGGCCACGCTCAATTTGGCCGAAGGGCTCGAGGTCGGACCTGACGGGCCGGTGACCGGCGAGGCGACCACGCCGACCGGTGCGGTGCTGCTGCGGGTCCTCGCGACCGGGCGGCCGCCGCTTCGTTGGCGCCCCGTCGCCAACGGCTGGGGCGCTGGCGCCCGCGACCCGCACGCGTATCCCAATGCGCTGCGGCTGGTGATCGCGGAGCCCGTCGCGGAAGCGGCCGAGATCGTTGTGATCGCGACCGACATAGACGACCTGAGCCCCGAGTACCTCGAGCCGCTCAGGGAAGCACTCACGGCCGCCGGCGCGCTGGACGTCGAGTCCTGGCCCACCCAGATGAAGAAGGGTCGCACCGGGTTCCGGATCGAGGCGGTCACGGCCCGCGATCGGGAAGCCGAAGTGACGGCCGCGTTCTTCCGGCACAGCACCACCG
>CAMLHU010000096.1 GCA_946479825.1 uncultured Gemmatimonadota bacterium | reverse complement strand
CCCTGGTCTCGTGGCTCTTCCTGTCGGTGGGGATCACGCTCGGGATGTGGTGGGCCTACTACGAGCTGGGCTGGGGCGGCTACTGGTCGTGGGACCCGGTGGAGAACGCGAGCTTCCTCCCCTGGCTCACGATGACGGCGTTCCTGCACTCCGTGATGATCCAGGAGAAGCGGGGGATGCTGAAGCGCTGGAACCTCTCGCTCATCATCGCGACGTTCCTGCTCACCATCTTCGGCACGTTCCTGACCCGGTCGGGCGTCATCGCGAGCGTGCACAGCTTCACCCAGTCGGGCGTGGGCTACTGGTTCCTGGGCTTCCTGCTCGTGGCCGGGATCGCGTCGTTCACGCTGCTGCACACCCGGTGGCCGCTGCTCGAGGCGGAGGTCCAGCTCGAGTCGCTGGCGAGCCGCGAAGCGGCGTTCCTGTTCAATAACCTGCTGCTCGTGGGCATCGCCTTCTCGGTGCTCTGGGGCACGCTCTTCCCGATCCTCTCCGAGCTCTTCCGCGGCACCAAGATCACCGTGGGGCCGCCGTTCTTCAGCCGGGTCAACGGCCCGCTCGGGTTGCTCCTGCTGGCGCTCACCGGCGTGGGGCCGCTCATCGCCTGGCGCCGCGCCACGCCGGCCAACCTGCGGCGGCAGTTCGTCTGGCCCGGCCTGGCGTTCCTCGTGGCCTTGGCGGCCCTCCGGGCCGCCGGGGTGCGGAGCCTCTCGCCGCTCCTGGCGTGGAGCCTGGCGGCGTTCGTGCTCGGCACGGTGGTGCAGGAGTTCGCCCGCGGGATGCGGGCGCGCCGCCGGATGTATCACGAGGGGAGCTGGGCCGCCCTCGTGCACCTCGTGGCCCGGAACCGCCGGCGCTACGGCGGCTACATGGTCCACGTGGCCATCCTCACCTATTTCGTGGCCTTCGCGGGCACGGCGTTCCGCGAGGACCTGCAGATCTCGCTCAAGCCCGGGCAGTCCGCCGAGATGCGGAGCCCGTTCGGCCACACCTATCGCTTCACCCACCTCGGCATCAGCCAGTACGACGCGCTCAACCGCTCGGTCTCCGCGGCCACCGTGGAGGTGACCAAGGACGGCCACCGGATCGGCGTGCTCAAGTCGGAGAAGCGGCAGTACGTGGACGGCTTCGGCCGGCCCACCTTCCAGCCCTCGACCGAGATCGCCCTGCGCAGCACGGCGCAGGAAGACTTGTACGTCGTCTTCGAGAGCGCGGTGAACGGCACCGAAGAGGCCAACTACCGCTTCACCATCACCCCGCTGGTCTGGTGGGTGTGGATGGGCGGGCTGTTCCTGGTCATCGGCGGGCTGGTCACGATGTGGCCAGGGGCGCCGTCCGGCGGGAGCGGACCGCGCGCGCCGGCGGCGGAGCCGGGCTACGCGGCGGCGCTGGCCGGGGCGGGGAAGGAGACCCGATGACATTGCACCGCCGCGCCTTCTTCGGCGCGCTCGTCGCTGGCGCCGTCCCGCTCGTGCTCAAGGCCCAGCAGGGCCAGCAGCCCGACACCACCCGCGCCCTCCCCAACGGAGGGGACGCGGGGTTCCTCGCCAACCCGGCGCTCGCCGGCGTCTCGAGGCCCCCCGTCACCGCGATGGACAACGACCCGGTGGTGGTCGGCATCGAGCACCGGGTCCGGTGCCCCTGCCCCTGCGGCCTCGACGTCTACACCTGCCGCACCACCGACTTCACCTGCAGCTATTCGCCGGAGCGGCACCGCGAGATCATGGGCCTGGTGCAGCAGGGGATGACGCCGGACCAGGTGGTGGGCACGCTCGTGGCCAAGTACGGCGAGTCCACCCTGATGGCCCCGAAGCCGAAGGGCTTCAACCTCCTCGGCTACCTCGTGCCGGGCTCGCTCATCCTCCTGCTCGGCGCCGCCATCGTCGCGGTCATCTCCGCCCGGCGCCGGGCCGGCGTGCCCGCCGTGGCCCCGGCCCCGGGGGTGCCGCCGATCGTCGGCGCCACGGACGAGGAACTGGCCAGGCTGCAGCAGGCGCTCCGGGAGATCGACGGGTGATCGGACTGGAAGTGGTGCTCGGCGTGATCGTGGCGGCGGCGGCGCTCTGGTTGGTGGCGCGGCCGCTCCTCCGGCCCGGGGTGGCCGCCGCCCGGCCGGCGTGGGAGGACGTCCCCGACCTCGAAGAGACCCGCAAGGGCGTGGCGCTGCTGGCGCTCCGCGAGATCGAGTTCGATCGCGAGACCGGCAAGCTCTCCGACGCCGACTACGAGCGGCTCAAGGCCGTCTACACCGCCGAGGCGGTGACGGCGCTCCGGATGGAAGAGGGAAGGGCGCCGCGCGGGGCGGAGCCGGTGGAGGCGCTCATCGCCGCGCGGGTCCGCCAGCTGGGTGGTGGTGCGCCTGCCGCCAAGGGGGGGAGCAAGCACAGCTGTCCGCAGTGCGGCCCGCGCCCCGAGGCCGACGCCATCTTCTGCTCCAACTGCGGGCAGGCGCTCCCCGGGATGGCGTGCCGCCGTTGCGGCACGGCGCTCCGCCCCGACGGCAAGTTCTGTGAGCACTGCGGGGAGCCGGTGGCGCCAGCGGCCTGAGCGCTTTCGTCCCCCAAGAATTCGACGGGCTCCCCTCCACCAGCCGGATGGGAGCCCGTTCGCTTGCAGGGGCCGGCGCCTTTACAAGGAGCCGAGCATCCCACCCACCACCGCGCCGACGACCGCACCCATCGCGAAGGCGCCGAGTGTGCGCCCGCCGCAGGACCCGTTGCTGCTGTCGCCGGTACAGAAGGCATAGAACCCAATGGCGGTGAAGGTCCCGAGCGCGGCGCCACCGATCAGGGCACCGCGTACGGCGTGGCCGGAGCGGACGGAATCCGGGATCGCGACGGTCGGGGCCTGATCCTGGAGTCGCGACGCCAGGCTCGGTCGCGGGGCGAGCGCTGCCGGCACGAAGGTGCGTGGCGCCGGCGGGGCGGACTGGGCCCATCCGGTCGTGGCGGCGAAGGTGAGCGCGAGCGGAACGACCATGGCCAGCGGGTGCATCGGGGGTCCGGGTCTGTGGTGGAGTGCGATTGGTCCAGCCGCAACAAGGGTTCTGACGAACCGGGTGTCAATGTCCGAGAATCGGACACACGCCGAGGCCCCCTCCGCTCGCGTGGAGGGGGACCCGGTGTGTGTCCTCCGGACCCGACGGTACTGCCCCTGCTTCGCTTCGCTCAGGGACCGGAGGACAGGCGGTACGAGAGGCCCAGGCCGATCCGCGTGCGCCAGAGCGGATGGTTGGAAAGGTCCGGGTCGAGGCGATCGCTGGCGACCTGGGTGTCGCTGAGGGTGACGTCGCCTCGGATCCCGATCCCCCACCGGCCGCTCACCGGGAGGTGGAGGGATGCTCCCGCCTGGGCCCCGATCCGTCCGACCTGTCCGTAGCCGTTGGTGCTCCAGAGGGCAAACGTCGGGCCGGCGTGGACCCGCAATTCGGTGCCGGAGCCGTTGCGCCAGAGCGGCCATCGGACCTCGGGGGCGAATTCGGCCACCGTGATGTCGGACTTGAGCAACAGCGCCACTCCGGCCTGCGAGAGCTCCGTCGCCGCCGTGGCGAGGGTCAGGCCGACGCCGAGCCAGCCTCGGGTGTAGCGCAGCGTGTACATCCTGGGGGTGAGGGGCCGGACGTAGGTCCGGGGGGTGGCGGTATCGCTGATCCCGCCGGCGAACCCCGGTTGGGCGATCTCGAGGGTGAGCCGGGCCGGGCTCCCGCCCTGCGCCGCGAGGGGCGCAGGGAGGAGCAGCAGGGCGGCGATCGGAAGGGCGCGAATCGTTCGCATCGCGGGTCGCCTCACTTCATGTCGAGCCGGATCCAGCCGTACCGGCCCTGGTCGTACCCGATGAACGCCCAGTTGGCGATCGGGTGGTTATAGCCGGTCACCGAGTTGGCCACCGCGGCGCCGATGAGGTCGTCGTTGGTCTTGATGAGGTTGATGGCCGACTGGATCAGGGACCAGAATGCCTGGGCGGCCGTGAGGGTCTTGCCGTTGAGGCCGAGGGCGTCGCGGGCGCCCTTGTACTTGTTGGTGAAGCTGTTCACGGCGTTCACGAACGCGGTCACATGGTCCTGACCCACCTTGACCTGGCAGGCGGTGTCGTCGTCCTCGAGGGCCAGGATGGAGTAGGGCTGTCCCGGGTACTTGGCGTGGAATGCGTCCAGCTGGCTCTGGGTGTAGATCACGAGGTCGCCCTGCCAGGTGGTGCCGTTGAGGTCCCAGTACTGGTCGCCGTGCTCGCCAACGCACCAGACCGTGTTGTACACGTTGTTGTCCCCCGCCGAACTGGGACCGAGGATGTGGATCTCAAACTCGGGATCCCCCTTCAACCAACCCTCAAACGTTTCATTGAACTGCACATAGCTCATGTGGATCCCGGGGGGCGGGGCCGACGGATAGAGGGTGGAGCCGTTCCCAAGACCGTCGCCGCCCCCGGACGGCTGCTGGGTGGAGGTGCTGTTGTCGCAGGTGTCGATCGAGCACATCGCCCTGGCGGGCGGGGCGTCGAAGTTGAGCTCCTGGGGCTCCACGGCCAGCACGGGGGTCGTGGGCGGGCGGTCGGGGTCGAGGAGGTGCCGGCGGCCGCGGGTGTCGAACGCCACGGGGACGTCGTGGTCGTTGATGGCGGTGGCGACGAGGATGTTCTCGTCCCCGTTCCAGGCCTCGCGCTGGCCGTGCACCGGGAAGTAGAACTCGAGGCCCATCGCTTCGTCGGCGTCCCGCCCGACGGCGTCCTCAGGTTCCGCGCCGGCCGCCGCGAGCGCCGCCATCGGGCGCGGACCGCCGTGGGCGCCCGGCCCCTTGAGGAAGCGCTGGAACTGGAGCTTGTGCTCCCGGAACGGCGAGCCGTCGAGGCTGGCGCGGACCTCCTCGCGGAAGGCCGGGTCGCGGAGCGCCATCGCCGTGCGCCGGGCCAGGCGCTCGAGCCGGGCCTGTTCGGCGGGGGCGGGCGCCTCGTGGGCGACGGTGGATGGCGGGGTCGGCGGTGACGTGGGCCCGCCCTCGTCGGCGCAGGCGCCGGCCAGTACCAGGATCGGCACGAGCCAGAGTGGGGTGAATCGCATCGGTTCCTCCTTGGTGAGGGGCGCGAACGCGCCCGGTGATGAAGGCGCGGCCAAGGTAGGGACCGGCGGGCGGCGGTCCGTCACCGCAGAAACGCGAACGGGCGCCAAAAAAGAGCGGGGCGACCGTCGGTCGCCCCGCGTGCTTCTTCTTCCTCATCCTGCTTATTGGAACGTCAGTCCGACGGTCACCATCACCACGTCGAACGACGTCTTCTCCGCGATGACGCTCCCCTCCTGCTTGATGTCTCCCGTCCACCCCTTCATCCACCCGATGGTGGGCGTGATGGCCACCCGGCGGCCGAGCGAGAGGTCGTAGCCCATCCCGACGATCCCGCCGGGGCCGGTGCCGCTGGCCGAGGCGAAGCTGCTGGGTTCGAGCGAGATCCCGGCGAGTCCCGCGCCCGCCTTGAAGTGGAAACCGCTGGTCCCGAAGGGATAGAGCAGCGCCACCGCGGTCAGGGTGCCGGTGTACTCGTCGCCGACGGTGGTGGACTTTCGCCACGCGGTGAGGTCGGCGCCGAGCCGGACGCTGGAGGAGAGGGTGCCGCCGAACGCGAGGTAGGCCACGGTGCCGGTCTGGCGGCTCATCGTGGTGCACCCGGTGCAGGACTCGTCCTCCCGGCCGATGCCGCCGCCGGCCGCGAGCCAGAGGCCCTGGCGCGGGGGCGGCGCGTCGGGCGCGGCGCCGCGCTGGGCCGCGAGCGCGGGGGGCAGGGTGAGGAGCAGGAGCGGAACGAGCGAACGGCTGAGTCGGCGCATGGCGGCCCCGGGTGTGTCGGAGCCGCGCCGACAGCGTCGCGGTGGGGCGTCAGTCGAGCTCGAGGTCCAGCCGGTCGAGGGTCCGTCGGGCCGTCCGCAGGGCGCCCCACGTGATCCCCGCGCAGCCGGCCACCACGACGCCCAAGGCAAGCGCCATGCCGCCGAGGGCCGGCTCGTCCCCCGCCTGGACGTCGCGGAGGAATCCGGCGACCGGCCCCGCCTCCACGATGATCACCGCCACCAGCAGGCCGGTGATGGTCATCATGCACACCAGCCCGCCGAAGCTGGTGGGGATCTGCGCCGCGTTCTCGGTGTCGAACTGCGGGTAGATGGTCCCGAACGCGAGCGCGAGCGCGCCGATGGCCAGCGTAAGCGCCGCCACGGTGACGACGTTGAGCACGAGGATCGGCGTGGCCGACCGCAGCGACACGTTGGTGATGATCGTCAGGCCGAGTGCCAGGATCAGGAGCGGCGCGGTGCCCGTCCAGAACTTGCTCCGGAGGAGGGCGTGGAGGTCGAGCGGGCTCGAGCGGAGCAGCCAGAACTGCCGCCCCTCGAGCGACACGGCGGGGAAGATGAACCGCACCGCGATGGCCGCGAGCACGAACCCCGAGAGCCCCTGGTTGAGGAAGATCACCAGCGTGGTGACGAAAAGCGGCACCCGCTCCCCGGTGTTGAGCGGCAGCGCCGAGATGTTGAACAGGTACACCACCAGCAGCACGCCGATCAGGATCAGCTGGCCCCACTGCGTCGAGTCGCGGAAGAACACCCGCACGTCCTTGAGCAGCATCTCGCGCTGCATCGGGCCCAGGGGCCGGAGCAGGAAGGTGAGCCAACGGGGCTGCCGCCGCGCCGCGCCGCGGGTGTCGCCCCCTTCCTGCGCCCGCGAGAACCCGTGCGCGAACCACCGGCCGTGCAGCACCGCCCCCAGCACCACCAGCGACGCGGCCGTGCTCCAGAGCAGCAGGATCGGGAGGGGATCGGCCACCCGGTCGAGCCAGTTCATCACCAGGTCGGCGGCCCACTGGCTCGGCAGGAACGGGTTGGTGGGCGCCTGCAGCAGCGTCAGGAAGTCGATGAGGTTCCGGAACCCCTCGGGGCGGGCGAGCTGCTCGGGGCGCGCCAGCCGGAGCAGCAGCACGAACCCCGCGGCCGCCGCGACGGCGATGAGCGTGAGGAAATCGCGCAGCCGGCGCGCCGGAAAGACGTTGACGAGCAGCGTGGTGAGGACGCTCCCCACCACCGCGGGGATGACGAGCAGCGGCAGCAGCGCCGCCGCGGCCACCAGCGGAAAGAGCGGTCCGCCGCCGAACACCACGCCGTAGGCGGCGAAGATCGGCACCGCCATCACCACCACCATCCACGACGAGTGCAGCAGCGTCTCGGCCAGCTTGGCGAGGTAGAACCAGAGCCAGTCCACCGGCGCCGAGATGAGGAGGTCGAGGTCGCGCGCCAGGAAGAAGGTGGAGAGCGCGGTGATCAGGTTGGACAGGAGCAGCAGCGACAGGAACGCGAGCAGCCCCACCGCCAGGATCTTGCTCGCGATGAGCGGCCCGACCTCGGGCTGTGCCTTGAGATACACCAGCACCCGGTGGAGCAGGGCGTAGGTCCCGCCCCAGAAGAGCGTCCCCACGAGCAGCAGCAGCGTCACCTTGGCGCCCGCGCCCTTCCGCTCCTGCCGCAGGCGCGCCCGGGCGCTCTGCCACTTGGGGCGGAGCAGCGCCAGGACCCGCGGCTCGGGCGCCGCCGTGGCCGGGGCGGTCATCGCCCGAACACCGCCTCGAGCGGCCCGACCTCGCCCGTGCCGGTCAGCTTGAGGAACACCTGCTCGAGCGACATCCCGTGCGAGGCGGTCTGCTCCTGCAGGTCGCGCATGGTCCCCACCGCCGCGATCCGGCCCTTGTGGATGATCGCGATCCGGTCGCACACGGCCTGTGCCACCTCGAGGGTGTGCGTGCTCATCAGCACGGTGCCGCCCCGGTCCACGAACCGGCGGAACAGGTCCACCGTCACGGCCTGCTGGGGGTCGGCGAGGTTGGACGCGATTTCGGCGCGGTCGCGGAACAGGCCGTGGAACAGGAACGTCAGCAGGACGTCGCGCCGCTCCCCGACGACC
>CAMLHU010000095.1 GCA_946479825.1 uncultured Gemmatimonadota bacterium | reverse complement strand
TCGGTCATGAACAGGCGAGCGACAAAGTGAATCGCCGCCGCGAGCCAAGTGAAATGCAGCATCGAGCGTCACCTCCTTTCGGGTCCAACTGCCCCTCTGGAAGTCGGCAGGCCTCGCTATAGCCCACCAGACGCTCCGCTCTCTTGGTCCGCTCGTCTCCGCTAACGAACGCGAAGACCGGGGCCCAACAACCTTCCTCCCAATTCCTGAGTTGATGTACTACCGAGGGCGCCTACCGCCTTACATCCGCCCAACGATTCGTCGCGTCCAGTACCGCCAGCACCGACGCCATCTCGGCGCTCTCACGCACCACCGCCGTGCCGATCAGCAGCACCGGCTGGCGGCCGCCCAGCCCCTGCACCGCCGCCAGCACCACTTCCTTGTCGAACGCCTCCACCAGCTTGACGCCGTCGAGTGCCACCGAATGGTCGCCGAGCAGCTGGTCGATGACCGACGCCGCGGCCCGCGCGGCCGCCTCCATCCGCCCCTTCGGCGTGTCGGTGGCCTCCTGGGCCTCCGATGCGCTCCGGCCGTCGAAGCCGAGCGCCACCTGGACGCTCACCCGGTGCTTCCGCCCCGGCCCGACCTGCAGCCCCTCGAACAGCACGGCCCGCTGCAGCGCCCGCTGCCGGACGGCGTCCTGCTCCACCGCCTTGATCGGCTGGACCTCGGCGGTCTGCGCCACGCTGATCTTCCGGTGGTCCACCTTGAGGCCGAGGTGCGCCAGCAACGCCGACTCGACGTTCCGCACCACCTGCTTGGGCGCCACGCCCGCCTGCGCCAGCACGTGCACCTCGCTCACCTCGCCGAGCGGCGTGGTCACCACCCGGGCCGAGAGCACGCCCGCCAGCGACGAGAGCAGGTTCTCGGCCCGGCGCACCCCCCACACGTCGGGCTGCGACGGCCGCCCTTCAGCCCCTTCGTCCCCCGGCTCCCGGATCGATGCGGTGCCCGTCACGTCTGCCCCTCTCCGCTGAGGTCCATCCCGCCGGCCTCGGCCGGCATCACGGCGTTGCGGCCCGCCGCCTTGGCCCCGTAGAGCGCGCGGTCCGCCAGTTCGATGAGGTCGTGCGCCGGCGGCGCGGCCGGGTCGTACTCGGTGACGCCGAGACTCGCCGTCACGCTCCCGGCCCCGAGGTCGAGCGCCGGGCCCACCGCCTCGAGCCGCCGGCGCACGGTCTCGGCCACCCGCTGCCCGCCGGCCAGGTCGGTCCGCGGCAGCAGCAGGACGAACTCGTCGCCGCCGTAGCGCGCCGCCAGGTCGGACGCCCGCACCGCCTTGAGCAGTTCCTCCCCCACCCGCGCCAGCACCCGGTTGCCGGTCTCGTGCCCCGCCCGGTCGTTGAGCTCCTTGAACCGGTCGAGGTCGAGGAACACCAGCGCGAAGCGCTCGCCGCTCCGCTTGCTCCGTTCCACCTCGCCGGCCAGCCGGTCGCGCAGCACCCGCCACGTCGCGAGCCCGGTCAGGCTGTCCACCGCCGCCTGGCGCTGGGCCTCGTCGGCCCGGCGCGCCTGGTACGGGGTGCATTGGCGCAGCGTGGCCCGCCCCTCCGACGCCGCCTCGGCGAACCGGCGGCAGGTCGGGAATCCGCAGGCCCGGCAGTCCCAGGGCCGCCCGTTGGGCCCGGTGCCGATGGCCTCGAGGATCGTCGCGACGAACGTCTCGTTGACCGGCCGGCGCCGCGGACGGATGTCGAACGTCGCGCCGACGCTGGCCACCACCCCCGCGTCCACCACCGGGAACCGGCTCCGCGGCGGCTCGGTGGCCTCGACCACCGACCTCCGCCAGAACAGCTCTTCCTTGGGCCCCGCGATCGGGTGGTCGAGCGTCCCCTCGTGGCTCAGCAGGTCCACGAAGCCGAGGTCCTGGCCGGCCCGGACCGCCTTGACGATGGCGCCCAGCGCGTGGAGCCCGCGGATGGTCCGCACCCGCCGAGCTCCCGGCTTCCCGACCTCGGCGAGCAGCGCGAGCGGCATCCCGCCGGCCAGGCTCAGGTGGCGGCGCCGCTCCTCCGGCAGCCGCACGAACACGTCGGGCTGCGCCTGCGGATCCACTCCGCGCCGCCGGAAGAGCTCGTCCAGGTCGGCGAAGGTGATCCCGGCGTCGAGCACATCCCGTCCGCTCGGCGGGACCACCCCGGCGAACACCAGCGGGATGCCCGGCCCGTGCAGCGCCCGCAGGTACCGGGCTTCCGCCTCCGCCGGGGTCGTCACCGGCGCGAGATACGGGACCAGCTCCGGGTACTCCCGCTCGATCGCCTCGACCACCACCGGGTCGGTGGAGCGGATCAGCGTCCCCCAGCTCGGGTCATCCCAGAGCTCGAGGTACTTCTCAGCCACCAGCTCGTCGCCGATGACCCCGCGGGTCACGGTGCGGAACCCCGCCGCGTACGCCGCGTTGACCAGCTGCTCCGGCGTGGCCGGGAAGAAGTGGGTCACCGCCTCGGGGCTCAGGATCAGCACCCCGTCGCCCCGGACCGCCGCCCCGATGGCCCGCGCCAGCTCCCCGCGCGCCGAGATGGCCCCGTGGGGACAGGCGGGCAGGCAGAGTCCGCAGCGGACGCACGACTCGTCCACGATCCGGACCGCCGACTCTTCGACCGCCACCGCATCGGCCGGGCACACGCGCAGACACGCGAGGCAGCCTACGCAGGCCTCTGGCTCGATAGCGAACATCTCAGGGGACCGGCCCAGGAAAGGGCCTTAATGAAGGACCTACCAATATCGGGAGGGAGCCCCGCCACGTCAAGACTGAAAACGCTCCAAACCGTGAAAATCCAATCACTTAGCCGAGCCCGTACGCCTTGAGCTTCCGGTAGAGCGTCCGCTCCCCTATCCCCAGCATCTCGGCGGCCTTACGCCGGTTCCCCCGGTGCTCCCTAAGGGCCGCCTCGATGGCCGCGCGCTCGACCTCGGCCATCGTCATTCCGGGGCGGTACAGCACGTCGGGGACGGCCGCCTCTTCGACCGGTTCGACCAGGTCGGCCACCGGGTGGCTCTCCCCCACCTCGATGACCTGCACCCGCTGCGGGCCTTCGTCCAGCCGGCGGCGGAGCTCGTCCACCTGGAGCCGGAGATCCATCAGCGTCCGGAGGATGAACTCGACCTCCTGCGAGGTGACCCCGGCGCCCCCAGGGCCCATCGTCCCGACCCGGACGGGGAGCAGCCGTCCGGCGCCCTCGAGGATGTCGGCCGGGATGTCGCCGGCCCGGATCTCCGCCCCGGGGGCGAGCACCACCATCGACTCGATCAGGTTGCGCAGCTGGCGCACGTTCCCGGGCCACGGCGCATCCACCAGCTTCTGCATCGCCTCGGCGGTGATCCCGCGGAAGGTCCGGTCGTGGGCCTTGGCGAGCTCGCGGATGAAGCGCCGCACGAGCAGCGGGATGTCCTCGCGGCGCTCGCGCAGCGGCGGCAGGTAGATGTTGAGGACGTTGAGCCGGTAGTAGAGGTCGTCGCGGAAGCGACCGAGCCCCACCTCGTCGCGGAGGGCGCGGTTGGTCGCGGCCACCACTCGCACGTCCACCTTGATGGGCTGCGCGCCGCCGACCCGGAAGAACGTGCGGCTCTCGAGCACCCGCAGGAGCTTGACCTGGGTGCTCTCGGGGATCTCGCCGATCTCGTCGAGGAAGATGGTCCCGCCGTCGGCGAGCTCGAACCGGCCAAGCCGGCGCTCGGCCGCGCCGGTGAAGGCCCCCTTCTCGTGCCCGAAGAGCTCGGACTCGAGCAGCGTCTCGGGAAGCGCCGCGCAGTTGACCGCGATGAACGGCTTGCCGCGCCGGGGCGAGAGGTCGTGGATGGCCTTGGCGACGAGTTCCTTGCCGGTGCCCGACTCGCCCTGGATCAGGACGGTGCTCGAGACCGGCGCCAGCTGCTCGATCCGGACCAGCACCTCCTGGATCGCGGCGCTGCCGCCGAAGATCCCCGTGCGCCGCTGCAGCTCGCGCCGCTCGAGGAGCCGCGCCGCCGTGGCCACGACGTCGTCGGGCGTCGCGGGCTTGACCAGGGTCTCGGTGACGCCAAGGCGCGCCGTGCGCTCGGCGCGGTCGCTGTCGGTGGGCTCGAGGAGGGCGAGCGTGCTCACCTCGCCGTCCCGCGCCAGGGAGATGAGCTCGAGCGCCCGGGGCTCGTGCACGCCGCCGGTCAGGATGACGAGGTCGGGGTGTTCGCGGCGCACGGCGGCGCGCACGTCGTCCACCGGCGCCACCATCGCGGTGCGATGTCCGGCGGCCTCGAGGGCGGCGTTGGAGCGCACCGCCGTCTCGAGATCGTCCATCGTGAGGAGGATGCTGGCCATCAGTGCGCCGTGTTCCGTCCGGTGACGAGGTCCACCGCGTGGGCGACGAAGGGCTCGAGCGCGGCGAGTCCGTCGCGCACCCCGCCGACGCTGCCGGGAAGGTTGACGACGAGGGTGCGCCCCCGGATCCCGGCGACGCCGCGCGAGAGCGCCGCGCGGGGGAACCCGGCCGCGGCCGCGGCGCGGAGCCGCTCGGCGATCCCCGGCGCCTCCCGCTGCAGCACCGCGCGGGTGGCCTCCGGGGTCACGTCGCGCGGGGTGAGGCCGGTCCCGCCGGTGGTCAGGATGAGGTCGGTCCCACCCGCGTCGGCCCAGCCGACCAGTTGCGCCGCGATGGCGCCGGTCTCGTCCGGCACCAGGGCGCGGGCGACGACGTCGTACCCTCGCGCCTTTGCCCACTCGGCGATCGCGTCGCCCGAGCCGTCGGCACGCTCACCGCGGGCGCCGGCGTCGGAGACGGTGAGGATGGCGAGGCGAATGGACATGGCTGGCCTCTCCCCCGTTCCCCCTCTCCACGTCCGTGGAGAGGGGGCCAGGGGGTGAGGTTACTTCTTCCGCGCCGAACCCTTGGTGTAGAACGGCCGCTTGACCACCTCGGCCGGGATGCGGGTGCCGCGGCAATCCACCTCGAACTTGGTGCCCGGCGTGGCCGCTTCGGCGGGGAGGTAGGTCGTCCCGATCCCCTCGTTGAGGGAGGGGCTCACCGTGCCGCTCCGGACGATGTCCACCTTCTTGCCGCCGTAGTACACGTCATAGCCGTGCCGCGGGAAGCCCTTCTCGAGCAACCGGAAGCCCACGAGCTTGCGCTTCACGCCGTCGAGCTTCTGCCGCTTGAGGCCGTCGAGACCGGTGAAGGTGACGCCCTTCTCCATCTTGACGATCCAGCCGAGCCCCGCCTCCCAGGCGGTGGTGGTGTCGTCGATGTCGTTGCCGTAGAGCGGATAGGCCACCTCGAGCCGCAGGCTGTCGCGGGCGCCGAGGCCGATCGGCGGCACCTGCCCCGGCCCCGTCAGCGCCTCCCAGATGGCCGCGGTGTCCACCGCCCGGCAGTAGATCTCGAACCCGTCCTCGCCGGTGTACCCGGTGCGCGAGAGGAAGCACTGCTTCCCCGCCACTTCGCCGGTGGTGAAGTGGTAATAGCCCAGGCCGGCCAGCTTGATCGGCGTGAACTTCTGCAGCACCGCCTCGGCGTTCGGCCCCTGCAGCGCCAGGAGGCCCACCTCGTTGGAGATGTCCTTGAGGCGGACGTTGGCCCCGCCCTTCTGCGACAGGACGTGCTCCCAGTCCTTGGCGATGTTGGCGGCGTTCACCACCAGCATCACCTTGTCCTCGAAGCGATAGACGGTGCAGTCGTCCACGAAGGTCCCGGCGTCGGTGAGGAGCGCGGAATACTGCACCTCGCCCGCCTTGAGCGCGGCGACGTCGTTGCAGGTGATGCGGTTGACGAAGGCGTTCCGGTCCGGCCCCGAGACCTCGAACTCGCCCATATGGGAGACGTCGAAGATGCCCACGTTCTCGCGGACCGCCTTGTGCTCGGCGGTGATCCCGGCGGGATACTGCACCGGCATCGCGAACCCGGCGAACGGCACCATCTTGGCGCCGAGCTTGACGTGGTGATCGTACAGGGGCGTGTGGCGGAGCGTGTCGGACATGGGGGAGTTCCCGTTGAAGTGAGCGGTCAGCAGTGCGCGGTGAGCGGGAGCCGGGGCGGCCGATGGCGGGGCGACCCCGCTCACCGCTCACCTCTCACCGCTCACCGGGTTCATCCCATCAGCAGCGCCATCAGGGCCTTCTGGGCGTGGAGGCGGTTCTCCGCCTGGTCCCACACCCGCGACTGCTTCCCTTCGAGGACCGCTTCGGCCACTTCCTCGCCGCGGTGGGCGGGGAGGCAGTGCAGGAAGATCGCGGAACGGTCGGCCTTCCGCATCAGCGCCTCGTTCACCTGGTAGCCCTTGAAGGCGGCCAGCCGCTTCTCGGCCTCCGCCTCCTGCCCCATCGAGGCGAAGACGTCGGTGTTCACGACGTGGGCCCCGGCGACGGCCTCTTCCGGGTCTTCCGTGACGAGCAGCCTGGTGCGCGACGCGTTCCGCTCGAAGACCTCGCGGTCGGGCTCGTACCCCTCGGGACAGGCCAGCCGGAGCTCGAAGCCGAGCAACCCGGCGGCGTCGATCCAGCTGTTGGCCATGTTGTTCCCGTCGCCCACCCAGGCGACCACCTTCCCCTCCCACGTGCCGAGATGCTGCCGGATCGTGAGGAGGTCGGCCAGGATCTGGCACGGATGGTGGAGGTCGGTCAGCCCGTTGATGACCGGGATCGACGCGAACCGGGCCAATTCCTCGACCTCGGCCTGGTCGAAGGTCCGGATCATGATGCCGTCGAGGTACCGCGAGAGCACCCGCGCCGTGTCGCGCACCGGCTCCCCGCGGCCGAGCTGGATGTCGCGGCTCGAGAGGAAGAGCGCGTGCCCGCCCAGCTGGTAGGCGCCGACCTCGAACGAGACCCGGGTCCGGGTCGAGCTCTTCGCGAAGACCATCCCGAGCGTCTTCCCCGCGAGCGGCTTGTCGCGATACGCCCCCTCGCGCATCCGCATCGCGGTCTCAAGCAGGGCCACCAGCTCGGCCTTGCTCAGGTCAGGTATGGTCAGGAAATGGCGCACTGGCATGGCGACCGGCTGTCAGGGGAAAACCGTCATTTTGGCAGGGGATTCTATCCCTGTTCCGGGCCGTGGGCAAGCGCCGCGACTGCTCCGTCACGCCGGGTGATAGGCCTCGGATCCCTTGGGCGGCGTGTACGGATGCCGGGGCTCGAAGTGGCGCCAGAGCAGCGCCGAGATCCGGCGGATGAGGACGTAACCCGCATTGGACGCGACCCAGCTCGAGTCGCTCTGGCCCTTGGTGATCACGGAGAAGACGTAGTCGCCGGAGGGCGCGTTCACGAGCACCGTCTCGGACCGGGACTGGTTGACGGCGCCCTGCTTGGAGGCGGCCTGGACCCAGGGGGGCAGCTGCGACAGCGCCTCGCCGTTCCAGTAGATGCGGGTCAGGGCGCGGTACATCGCCTCGCTGGCGGCGGGACTCACCGCCTTCCCCTGCCGGATCAGGGTGAAGAGCCCGGTCATCTCGCGCGGCGTGGTCTGTCCCCACCCGTAGGCCACCCAGTCGTCGTGGCGCCCTTCGGTGCGGGAGTTGACGCGGGTGTGCTCGAAGCCGTGGCCCGCCAGCCACTGGTTGATGACCGTCCCGCCCCCGCAGAGACTCTGGAGCCAGAGCGCCGCGGTGTTGTCGCTCGTGGTGATCATCATCAGGATCGCCTGGTCGAGCGGCACCTTCGCGCTGTCGCGGAGCTTGGCGAAGAGGTCCTCGTCCGGGTCGTACCTGAGGGAGTCGGCGAAGGTGAGCACGGTGTCATACCGAAGCGCGCCCCGTGCGATGGCGTCCCAGGTGGCGATCAGGATCGGGACCTTGATCATGCTCGCGGTCGGGAAAAGCGAGTCCTGCCGGATCCCCGCCCAGCGGCCGGTGCGAAGGTTCCGGACGTAGACCCCGACCGTGCCGTCGGCGCCCGCGACCGCGCGCTCGAGCTCGCGTTGCAGGACCAGGTCGTGGACCGGCCGCGGCGCCTGCGCCGCCAGCGGCGCCCCGAGGGCCGCCACGCACCAGCCCGCGATGATCAGCGTCCGAACGTTCATTGCTCTCCCCC
>CAMLHU010000094.1 GCA_946479825.1 uncultured Gemmatimonadota bacterium | reverse complement strand
CGGAGGGGCGAGCGGGCGGACGGACGGGCCGGCGAACAGGCGGACGGACGGAGAGGCGGAGGGACGGAGAGGTGAGCGGGCGGGCGGACGGAAAGATGGACGAATCGGCGGACAGGCGGACGGACGAATAGAAGAGTGGGCTGATGGGAAGGCGGGCGAGCTGGCGACCAGGTGGACGGGCGGACGAATGGAGAGGCGGACGGCTGGAGAGGTGGAACGACTCGCTGGCGAAGGTCGACGAGGTCGTGACCTCTTGCCTGACCGGCTTGCCCCTGATTGAGTCTCGCGGGTGATCCGCGGACGGTATCCTGCCACCCGCGCTGGCGAGGCGACTCCACCAATTCGCGATCGCATCACTCCCCTGCCCCGTCACGGGAATCGAACCTTGGGTGATCCGCAGTGACGCTCTGGCCGGATTAGCGCGGAATCAGAACGCCCATCCGCAGACCTGTGCGACCGCACCTGACGGTGGCCTGGCCGTTCGATTCCACCGCACACGTTCGCTGAGACTGGCGCATTGAGCCAAGAACCGGTCCGCCACTCACCAAGAAATCGCCCATCATCCCGTTGGACGAATGCTACAATTATTTGAATAACTCATTTTACTACAATATGTTACAAAAAAGACACCCCGGAGCCACCGGGGTGTCTTCTGTTGCTCGGGTCGGTGCGGCGATCAGCTGCTGCGGATCCACCGCGCGATCTCGCGGAGGCCGGGGCGCTTGCCGTACGACAAGATGCCCACGCGATAGATCCGCGCCGCGATCCAGGTGACGACCAGGACGCCGGCGACGCAGCACGCGATCGAGAGCAGCAACTCGGGCAGCGGCAACGGCGACATCGCGTACCGCACCGGGACCACGAACGGCGCCGATGGCGGCACGAACGAGAGCGCGCGCGCCAGGCTGCTCCCCGGGTTGTTGATCGCCGCGAAGGCGCCGAAGTAACCCAGCATCGCGACGAGCATCACCGGCATCTGGAACTGCTGGGTCTCCTGCACCGAGTTGCACATCGCACCGACGGCGGCGTAGATGGCGGCAAAGAGCAGGAAGCCAAGGAGGAAGTACGCCAGGGCGACGAACACCAGTTCCGGCGGGATCGTCGGCAGCACCGGAGCGGCCCCCCCTGCCCCGCTCATCGCCCCGGACGCTTCGAGCGACCCGGCCGGCGGGCGCGAGAAATGTCCGGTGACGTACAGCGCGCTCCCGGCCCAGATGCCGAGCTGGAGCAGCGAGGCGGCCCCCACCCCGACCACCTTGCCGAGCAGCAATTCGAACGGCCGGACGCTCGAGACCAGCACTTCGAGGATCCGGTTGGACTTCTCTTCCACCACGGCGCTCATCACCTGGACGCCGGTGGGCATCATCGCAATGAACAGGATGATCACCAGGACATACGCCAGCCAGAAGGCGCTTTCGCCGCGCTCCCCGGTGAGCCGGCCCTTGGTGATCTTGGCGGTGTTGAGCTCGAACTTGGCGGTCGCGATCCGCGCCACCGAATCGGACACGCCGGCGCCCCGGAGCCGCTCCTGGGCCACGACGTCGTGCAGGAGCCGCTCGAGGTGGCCCATGTCGGTGAAGCTCCCGACGTTGGTCCCCAGGTAGTCGAGGTGTCCGGCGGCGACAGCAGAATCCGTGACCACAACGATCCCGCGCAGGCCGTCGGCATCGGGCCGGCCATCGGAACCGCGCTGGTCCACCAGCTTCACGAGCGAGTCGCGCACGGCCTCGAGCCGGCCTGCGGCCGGGACCAGCGCGACCTCATATCGCGGCGCGGCCGTGCCGTCGGTCCGGAGGCTGTCGGCCTGGAGCCGGGCCTCGATCCGGGCGCCCAGGGGGCCGGACGCCGCGTCGAGGATGGCCAGCCGGGAGGTCCCGGTGTCGCGGCCGAAGATGAGCGTGATGAACAGGCCCATCCCGAGGAAGATCAACGGCCCGAGCACGGTCCCGATGATGAACGCCTTGGTGCGGACCCGCTCGACGAACTCGCGGCGGATGATGGCAGGGAGCTTAGACATGGGCGGCGCCCTCCGAGGCGGGGGCCGTCGCGGCCTCGGCGCCGACCTTGTTCAGGAAAATGGTGCGCAGGGAAGGGGCCACCACCTCGAAACGGCTGAGCCCCACGCCGGCCTGGACCAGCAGGGCCAGCAGCCGTTCGGCTTCGGCCCCCGGCGCGAGCTCGACCTCCGCCGTCGCGCCATCGTCCTTGACCCGCGCCACCAGCGCCCGATCGGCCAGGATCGGCGCCGCGGCGGCCTGGCCGCGGGTGAACCGCAGGGCCACATACCGGTCGCCGAACTCGGCCTGGACGTCGGCGATGGTGCCGTCGAGCACCTTCTGGCCGCGGGCGATGATCGCGACGCGGTCACACATCATCTGGGCCTGCTCCATGTTGTGCGTGGACAGGAGCACCGTCTTGCCGGCCCGGGACACGTTGATCACGGTCTCCTCGAGGACCCGCGAATTCACGGGATCGAGCCCGCTGAACGGCTCGTCGAGCACCAGCAACTCGGGGTCGTGCACCAGGGCGCCGGCGAACTGGACCTTCTGCTGCATACCCTTGGAAAGGTCCTCGACCTTCTTGAGCAGCCAGTCACCGAGCCCGAGCTGGGTGAGCCACCAGGCGGACCGCTCCTTGGCGTGGACCCGCGGCATTCCGCGCATCTCCGCGAGGAACACCAGCTGGTCCAGCACACGCATCTTCTTGTAGAGGCCGCGCTCCTCAGGCAGGAAGCCGATCCGCCGCGAAAGGGCGCGGACCTGCGCCGTGGCGCCCAAGACCCGGATCGAGCCTTCGTCGGGCTCGATGATGTCGAGGATCATCCGGATGGTGGTGCTCTTTCCGGCGCCGTTCGGGCCGAGGAGGCCGAAGATCCCGCCTTGCGGGACCGTGAGGGAGAGGTCGCGGACAGCGGTGTGACCGGAGAACCGCTTGGTCACCCGATCCACGGCAATGACGGGGTCCGACATATCGCTCCGGGACAGGGAAGGGAATGCAGGCGGTACGAATGTAACGCGAATCCTGTTTCAGGAAGGGACGAGAGACCAAGTCTGGCGAAAATGAACGGGGCGGCGCAAGGCCGCCCCGTTCGTGGATCATCTCGCACCGCTTCGGACCTACACGGCGAGGGTCGCCAGCGGGGTCAGCGCTCGGACCTCGGCCTCGGGGATCGCGAGGTATTTCTCGTCCACCCGCACGCCGAACTTGTGGCTCTTCCGGATGAACTCGTCGCGGGTGCCGGCGGCCGGGTCGTGCCGCGCCACGTTGAGCAACTGGACCCGGCCGTCCTCGACCCGGTCGAACCGGCCGATGAACGTGCGCCCATCCGCCGCGTCCACCACGACGGTGACGCCGTGGAGCTCGTGGTGGCCGGGGTGGAAGACGTGGCCCGACATCACGCCTTGGCCGGCACGCAGTACTTGTCGAACGCCGTCGCGAGCTCCGCCGCGATCTGCTGCGGGGACCGGCCTTCGATCATGTGCCGGTGGACGAAGTGGACCACCTCGCCGTCGCGCATCAGGGCCACCGACGGGGAGCTCGGCTGGTACTCGCCGAAGTAGCTCCGGGCCCGCTGGGTGGCCTCGAGGTCCTGGCCGGCGAAGACGGTGTAGAGCTTCTGCGGCTTGGCGCCGTGCTGCAGCGCCAGCGCGAGGCCGGGGCGCGCCGAGCCGGCCGCGCAACCGCAGACGGAGTTGACGAATACCAGCGCGGTGCCGGTCTCGTTGGCGAGGGCGGCGTCCACGTCGGCGGCGGACTTGAGTTCCTGCACGCCGAGGCGGGTGACTTCCTCACGCATCGGCTTGACCATCATCTCGGGGTAAGGCATCGGGACTCCGGGAAGGTGAACAGTGAAAGGTGAAGGGTGAACGGGGGCAGCGGTCAGGTGTGCGCAGCCAGTGAGCGGTGAGCGGGCAGGCTCACTCGGACGTCACCGCGCCGTCCTTCTGCTGCAGGGCCGCCTTGAGGGCGTGCCAGCTCAGGCTCGCGCACTTCACGCGGATCGGGAATTCGGCCACGCCGCCCAGGGCGGCGAGCTTGCCGAGATCCGGGGCAGGGGAGCCGCCGGAGGTGACGAGGGCGTGGAACCCGTCGAACAGCTTCTGGGCCTCCGCCACGGTCTTCCCCTTGACGGCGCCGGTCATCAGCGAGGCGGAGGCCTTGCTGATGGCGCACCCCTGGCCCTGGAAGCTCACGTCGGCGATGCGATCGCCGTCGAGCTTGACCCAGACGCTGATCTGGTCGCCGCAGAGGGGGTTGTACCCCTCGGCGTGTCCGTCGGCGCCGGGCATCTCCCGGTAATTCCGGGGCGACTTGCTGTGGTCGAGGATCAGGCTCTGGTAGAGCTCGTTGAGGTCGCTCATCGCCCGAAGACCTCGTGTACCCGCCGAAGTCCGGCGGCCAGCGCATCGACGTCTGCCCGGGTGTTGTAGATCCCGAACGAGGCCCGCGCGGTCGCCGGCACGCCGAGGTGCTGCATCAGCGGCTGGGCGCAATGGTGCCCAGCCCGGATGGCCACGCCCTCGGCGTCAAGGACCGTCCCGATATCGTGCGGGTGGATCCCGTCCATCACGAAAGACAGAACGCTCACCCGCTCCGGCGCGGTTCCCACCACGGTGACACCAGGGATCTCCCGCAGCGCCTCGGTGGCGTAGGTCAGGAGGTCGGCCTCGTGGGCGGCCACCGCGGCGTGGTCGAACCGGCCGAGCCAGTCGAGTGCGGCCCCCAGCCCGATGACCTGCGCGATCGGCGGCGTGCCGGCCTCGAAGCGCCCCGGGGGCGGAAGGAAGGTGGTCCGCTCGACGGTGACCCGTTCGATCATCCCGCCGCCGGTCTCGTAGGGCGGCATCGCCTCGAGGAGGGCGCGACGCCCCCAGAGGAGACCGACGCCGGTCGGGCCGTAGAGCTTGTGGCCGGAGCAGACGAAGAAGTCGCAGCCAAGCGCCTGCACGTCGATCGGCAGGTGGGGCGCCGACTGGGCGCCGTCCACCAGCACCACCGCGCCCCGGGCGTGCGCCAGCTCGGCGATGCGCCGGACCGGGAGCACCGTGCCGAGCACGTTCGAGACGTGCGCGACCGCGACGAGGCGGGTGCGGGGCGAGAGCAGCCGCTCGAACGCGTCGAGGTCCAGGCTCCCGTCGGGGCGGAGCGGCGCGACCCGGAGCGCGGCGCCCGTCCGCGCCGCCAGCATCTGCCACGGCACGAAGTTCGAATGGTGCTCGAGCAGCGTCACCACGATCTCGTCGCCGGCGCGGACGTTGGCGTCGCCCCAGCTGCGGGCCACCAGGTTGATGGCGCTGGTGGTCCCGTGCGCGAAGATCACTTCATCGGCGGACTCGGCGCCGAGGAAGGCGCGGGCGCGCTCCCGGACCGCGTCGTAGGCCACCGTGGCCTCGTGGCTCAGCGTGTGGACGCCGCGGTGGACGTTGGCGTGGCCGTCGGTCTGGTGGCGGACCATCGCCTCGATGGCCGGGAGCGGCATCTGGGCCGAGGCCGCCGTGTCGAGATACACCAGCGGCCGGCCGCGGACCGTGCGCCTGAGGATCGGGAAGTCGGCCCGCACCGCCGCCACGTCCAGTGACACGACGCCCCTGCCGGCCGAGGCCGGCGGGGGCGGGGAGGACGGGGTGCGGGTGGCGGTCATTCGAGCCAGGAGGCGACGAGCGCCTCGAGCTGGGCCCGGACCGGGTCCACGGTGAGCCCCTGGAGCACCTCCGCCGCGAAGGCGTAGGTCAGGATCTTCTCGCCAAGGACCCGGCCGATGCCGCGGCTCTCGAGGTAGAAGAGCGGCAGTTGCTCGAGCCGGCCGACGGTGGCGCCGTGGGTGCACTTGACGTCATCGGCGAAGATCTCGAGCTGCGGCTTGGTGTCCACCTTGGCGCCGTCGGACAGCATCAGGTTGCGGTTGGTCTGCTTGCCGTCGGTCTTCTGCGCCTCGGGGGTGACCAGCACCTTGCCGTTGAACACCGCGTGCGAGCGGCCGGTGAGGACGCCCTTGTAGAGCTCGCGGCTGCCGCAGTTCGGCTCGCGGTGCTCGATGGCGGTGTGGTTGTCGATCAGCTGTTCGCCGCGCGCCAGGTAGAGCCCGTTGAGGGTGCACTCGCCGCCGGGGCCCGCGAACACCGTCCGGACGTCGTTGCGGCAGATGCGGCCGCCGACGCTGGCGTTGAAGCCGTGGTACCGGCTGTCGCGCCCCTGCCGGGCGCCGATGGCCGCGACGTGGAACGCGCGGGGGCCCTGGCGCTGCACCTGGTAGTGCGTGAGCTCGGCGTTGTCGCCAAGCTCGACCTCGGTGGCGGCGTTGACGAAGTACTCGTCGCCGGTGAGCGAGACGTAGTGCTCCACCACCTTGGCCGAGGCGCCGCGTTCGACGAGCAGGACGTTGCGCGGATGGGCCATCGTGCCAGCCCCGTCGGGGCCGGCGATGAAGAGCAGGTGGATGACCGGCTCGAGCGCCGTGCCCGCCGGGACGTGCACCACGGCGCCGTCGCCGTGGAGGGCGGCGTTGAGCGCCACGAACGGGGTCTGCTCGACGGTCGCGATCGTGCCAGCGCGGCGCGCGATCGCGTCCGACCCGGCGGCCTCGCTGAGCGGCGCCACCGTGACGCCCGCCGGGAGCCTGGGGCGGAGCGAGAGCGACGGGCTGAACCGCCCGTTCACGAAGGCGAGGCGGATCCCCTCGGTGCCGAACGCGAACGGGGCGATGGCGCCCGCGGAGACCTGCGCCGCGGCCGCGGCCGGCGCGAAGGTGGCCTTCGCGATCGGGCTCACGTCGGTGAAGCGCCAGTCCTCGTCGCGGAGGGTGGGGAAGCCGGTCGCCGCGAACCGGGCCGCTCCGCGCTCGCGGAGCGCCGTGCGCCAGCCCGGCTCGGCCGGCCCGCCCACCCGCGCGAACTGCTCGACGTACGCCTGCGTCACACCGCCGCCCCTTCCTCGATCCACTCGTAGCCCTTCGCCTCGAGCTCGAGGGCCAGGTCCTTCCCGCCCGACTTCACGATCCGCCCGCCGGCGAGCACGTGGACGCGGTCGGGGACGATGTAGTTGAGGAGCCGCTGGTAGTGGGTCACCACGATGGTGGCGTTGTCGGGCCGGCGGAGCTTGTTGACGCCCCCCGCGACGATCCGGAGCGCGTCGATATCGAGTCCGGAATCGGTCTCGTCGAGGATGGCGAGCTTCGGCTCGAGCACCGCCATCTGGAGGATCTCGTTGCGCTTCTTCTCGCCGCCGGAGAACCCGAAGTTGACCGCGCGCTGCATGATCTCGGGACCCCACTCGACCAGTTTGAGCTTCTCCTCGAGCAGGTCGAGGAAGTCGATGGGGTCGACCTCCTCCTGGCCGCGCGCCTTGCGGATCTCGTTGTATGCCGCGCGGAGGAAGTAGGCGTTGGTGACGCCCGGGATCTCGACCGGATACTGGAAGGCGAGGAAGACACCAGCCTGGGCGCGCTCCTCCGGCTCGAGCTCGAGGAGGTCCTTGCCGTCGAACCGGATCGACCCGCCGGTGACCTCATAGGCCGGGTGCCCCGCGATGACCTGCGCGAGCGTGCTCTTCCCGGACCCGTTGGGGCCCATCACCGCATGCACCTCGCCCGCGTTCACCGTGAGCGTGATGCCGCGGAGGATCTCCTTGTCGCCCGCCTTGGCGGTGAGGTTCTGGATCTCAAGCACGGGTAAGGCCTTGTCGTGAGTCGTGGGTCGTGGGTCGTGGGTCATAAGTCGTGGGTCGTGCGTCGTGCGTCGTGGCCGGCAGCGGTCCCACGACCCACAGCCCAGGACCCACGACGCATCACCCTACACTCCCCTCCAGCGACACGCCGAGGAGCTTCTGGGCCTCGACGGCGAACTCGGTGGGGAGGTTGAGGAACACTTCCTTGCAGAACCCGTTGACCACCATCGAGATCGCGTTCTCGGTGTTGAGCCCGCGCTGCTTGAGGTAGAAGATCTGCTCTTCGCTGATCTTCGAGGTGCTGGCCTCGTGCTCGAGCGTGGCGGTGGGGTTCTGGATGTCG
>CAMLHU010000093.1 GCA_946479825.1 uncultured Gemmatimonadota bacterium | reverse complement strand
GGTGTCGTTGGCCAACGCGCTGGGGTTCAATTAGGGGCACGGCCGTCGATGATCAGCCGAAGGCCCGCAGCTCCGCGCCGCTCGCCGTCACGACGGCGTACCGGAGCCCGTCGAGCCAGGCGCCGGGATTGACGTAGTGCTGCCCGGCGGCCGTCTCGGTCACCCGGGCGCGGTGGGTGTGTCCCATCACGACCGCCGAGAGGCCCGGGTCGGCGTGCAGCGTCGCTTCCGCCCACGCCTGCTGGCGATCCGCTGCGCGGTCGAAGATCGCCGGGTCGAGATGTTCGCTCCCCCAGTTCGACACCATCCGGTCCACGATCCTGAACGCCAGGTCCGGGTGAAGCGCCTTGAACACGGCGATCACCGCCGGCTGGCGCGTCACGTGGAACATGACCCGGGCCCACCGGCTCCGTTCGGTGATCCCGTCGCCGTGGATCGCCAGCACCCGGCCCCCGCCGACGTCGAGCTCCGTCCGCAGCGGCGCGAAGCGGATGCCGAGCTCGCGGTCCCAGAACGTCCCGCCCCAGCGGTCGTGGTTGCCGCCCGTCATCACGGTGGGCACCCGGCGCGCGACCTCGGCCAGCGCCGCGACGGCGCGCACCTGGTGGCGGGGGATGACCCGTCCCCAGCTCATCCAGAAGTCGAAGATGTCGCCGGTGAGCAGCAGGGCGTCGCCCAGGGTCGGGACGGCGCGGAGGAACTCGAGGAAACGTTCCTCGGTCTCGGCGGGGACGGCGCCCAGGTGGGCGTCGCTGACGACGACGAGCTGTTGGGCTGGCATCCTGAAACGTACGGAGCGCCTGGTTCGCGCCGCAAGCGTGCCGGCGCGCCCGGACGGGACTACCTTCCGATCACCCCCACCACCGGCGACCGCCTGTGAATCCGACCCTCGCTCCGGACGTCTCCGAGACGTACCACCGGGTCAACTATGCCGAGACCGACCAGATGGGCGTGGTATATCACGCCCGGTACCTGGTCTGGCTCGACGTGGCCCGGACCGAACACCTGCGGCTGTCCGGCATGAGCTATCGGGAGCTCGAGGCGGCGGGGCTGCGGCTCGCGGTCAGCGACGCCCAGCTGCGCTACCGCCGCCCGGCGCGCTACGACGACCCGATCCGCGTGCGCTGCTGGGTGCGCGAGGTCGCGAGCCGCCGGGTCGGCTTCGGATACGCCGTGGAGCAGGCGGAGGAGGGGACGCTGCTCGTCACCGCCACGACCTCGCTGCTCTGCCTCGACGCCGCGTTCGCCCCGACCCGCCTGCCGGACCGGGTCGCGGAGGCGCTCCGCGCCATCCCCGACCCCGTCCGCCTCTTCTGAATGAGAGTCCACGTGTCCCGCATCCTTCCGGCCCTGCTCCTCGCCCTCGCCGCCGCCGCGCCGGCCCTCCGCGCCCAGGACGCCGCGACGGTCGAGGGGCTCGCGCCGATCCTCGCCACCGAGGACGCGCGGCGGTTCGACCCCGCGTTGCTCGGCGCGGCGTTGCGGTCGCCGGATTCGGTGGTGCAGCGGTACGCGCTCCGGGCCATCGGCCGCATCGGCGACCCGGCCGGCATCCCGCTGCTCGCCGAGTACCTCGCGAATCCCGACTCGGGGCTCGATGCCGAGGCGGTGTTCAGCCTCGGGCTGATGCGCGATACGGCGGCCGTGGCGCCGATCGTGGCCTGGCTCACCGGACCCGTCGCGATCTCGGAGGCCGCGTCGCTCGAAGCGGCGACCGCCCTCGCGCGGATCGGCGGCCCCGCGGCCGCGCAGTTCCTCGCCGCGGCGCTGGCCGATCCCTCCCGGATCCGGGCGCCGGACCCGGGCGCCTTCCAGCAGCGGGTGATCGCCGAGGCCTGGCGGCTCGGGCGGCGCGCCCCGGTGGAGTTCGTCGAGGACGCCGCGCGACCCGGCGCGGCCGGCGACCGGGGGGCGGCAGCCTACTCGCTGGCGCGGCTCCATCCCCGCGACGCCGCGGGCCTGTTGCTCCAGCTGAGCCGCGACCAGGCCACCCCGGTGCGCGCCGAGGCGGTCAGGGCGCTCACCCAGACCTTCGCCGACTCCGGCGGCCTCCCGCGGCGCGACGTGATCTCCGCGCTTCGGTCGGCCATCGGCGAGACCGATCCGGGCCTCATTATCAACGCCCTTCGCTCGCTGGCCACGTTCGAAGATTCGACCACCGCCGGCGACGTCATCCCGCTGCTCGACGCCGGGATCGCCAACGTGGACGTGCAGGCGGCCGACGTGCTCGGTCGGATCGGCGGCACGCGGGCCCGCGACGCGCTGGCACGGACCGCCCGGCAGGGCAGGTCCTGGGCGGTGCGCCGGGCGGCGCTCCTTGCGCTCGCCCGGGTGGACGCCGCTGGATTCCGGTCGGCGGTCCCGACGTGGGAGCGATCGTCGGACTGGCGTGACCGCGCGGCCGCGGCCGAGGGTTGGGCGGTCGCCGCCCCGGGGGCCATGCCCGCCCACTTGGTGAACGACCTGGACGGTCGGGTCGTGGCTGCGGCCCTCTCGGCGTGGACCGCGGCGGTCCATGGAGCGCCCGCCGACCTGCTCGCCGCCGGACGGGCCCACCTCGGTGACCAGGACCCGGCGGCGCGGGGCGCCGCCGCCGACATCATCGGCCGGGCGCCGAACGCGGCGGATGCCGGGCCGCTCGTGGCGGCCTGGCATCGCGCGGCTCGCGATTCGTTCCCCGATGCGGGTGAGTCGGCGCTGGCCGCGCTCCACCGCCTCGCCGCGCTTCCCGACGGGATGGCCGCCCGCGCGTTCGCCGGGACCGAACCGAGCCCGGCCGACTACCAGCTTCGGGCGTGGGCCGAGCAGAACTGGCCCGAACTCGCCGACCACTGGGGGCCGTCGACGCCGATCCGCACCGGCCGGACCCTCGAGGATTACCGGGCGCTGGCGCGGCGGTTCATCGTGGCGCCGGACTCGCTCCGGAACCCTCTTGTGACCGTGGACGTCGAGGGGCGCGGTACGTTGACCCTCAAGCTTTTCGGTGCCGACGCCCCGCTCACCGTCGCGAACTTCCTGCGGCTGGTGGACGCCAGATACTTCGACGGGCACCGGTTCCACCGCGTGGTGCCGAACTTCGTGGTCCAGGACGGCGACCCGCGCGGCGACGGCAACGGCGGCCCCGGCTACGCCATCCGCGACGAGATCAACGCGCGCCGGTACGAGGCCGGGACGGTCGGGATGGCGCTCTCCGGGCCCGATACCGGCGGGAGCCAGTGGTTCATCACCCTGAGTCCCCAGCCCCACCTGGACGGCAACTATACGGTGTTCGGCGAGGTGGATAGCGGCACGGCGACCCTCGCCCGCATCGTCCAGGGCGACCTCATCCGATCCATCCATCGGTGACGCGCCGGCTGGCCCTGGTCCTCGCCCTTGCGGTGGTCGCGGCGGCTCCGGTCGCGGCCCAGGTGGCGGACTTCGGCCAGAACAAGATCCAGTACCGGCGCCTCGACTGGCACGTGCTCAAGGGCGCGCACGTGGACCTCTACTTCTATCCGGCCGAGGCGGCGCTGGCGCCGGCCGCGCTGGATTGGGCCGAAGAGAGCTACGACACCCTCGCCCGCCGCTTCGACCACGAGGTCGCGGCCCGCATCCCGCTCGTGTTGTATGCCACGCCGGCGCACTTCGAGCAGACCAACGTCCTCCCGTTCGTGCCTCCCGAGGCGATCCTCGGCGTCACCGACTTCCTCAAGCGCCGCGTCACCCTGCCGTTCCGCGGCAACTTCGCCGAGTTCCGTGGCACCCTCCGCCACGAGATGACCCACGTCTTCCAGCTCGACCTGGAGACCGACGCCTACCTCCGCACTTTTCACGACGTCACGACGTTCATCCCGCTCTGGTGGTCCGAAGGGCTCGCGGAGTACTTCTCGGCCGGCCAGGACGCCCGGGATGAGATGATCCTGCGCGACCTCGTCATCTCAGGCCAGCTCCCGTCGTTCACCGTGCTGGCGGACGTGACGAGCCCGATCGTCTATCCGCTCGGCGGCCGGATCCACCAGTGGCTGGCGGAGCGGTACGGGGCGTGGCGGATCGCCCGGTTCTACCGCGACCTCTGGCGCTACCAGGACTTTCCGGACGCCATCAAGGGCGTGTACGGCAAGTCGCTCGAGCAGCTGAGCGCCGAGTTCCAGGAGGCGATGCGTCGCGCCTACTACCCGGTGACGGTCGGGCGGGGCGCGCTCGACGCCGACGCGCGGCTGATCGCCCAGGGCGCGGTCAAGCCGGTGCTCGATCCCGCCGGAGACTCGGCGGTGTTCTTCACCGCCCCCAAGGGCGACATCATCCTGGCGGAGCGGGGCCTCGACGGCGGACCGCTCCGGACCCTCGCCCGCGCCGGCCGGTCGGCCGAGCTCGAGTCGTTCCATCCGTTCGAGTCGCGGCCGGATGCGCGGCGACCGGGCTACCTCCTCTTCTCCTCGCGGTACAACGAGCGCGATGCGCTCGTCGTGTGGGACCTTGCCCACCACGCGATCGCCGCCCGCTACCAGTTCCCCGATCTCGTCGGCATCTTGTCGCCGGCCTGGCTGCCGGGCGACTCGGCCGTGGTGTTCAGCGGGCTCACCGAGTCGGGGGTGTCCGACCTCTATCGGTTCACCTTCCGCGGCGAGCGCCTCGAACACCTCACCGACGACCGCTACCAGGACCTCGACCCGAGTCCGAGCCCCGACGGCCGGGAGCTCGCCTTCGCGTCCGACCGCACGGCCGGGGGGCTCGACGGCGCGATGAATCTGTTCGTGCTGGACCTGGCCGACGGCCAGGTGCGGCAGCTGACCAGCGGCCCGTGGGTGGACGAGTCGCCGAGCTGGGCCGCGAACGGGCGGATCTACTACGCCTCGTCACGCGATGGCGTGCTCAACGCGTTCTCGGTCGATACCGCCGGCAGGGGCCGGCGCGAGACCTCGGCCTGGACGGGAGTGTACGACCCGTCGTGGGTCCCCGGGCGCGACGCGATCCTCGCGGGTGGATTCCGCGACCTGGCGTTCGGCGTCTACCTCATCCCGGCCGACACGCTCGCCCGGCGCGATACCACGCCGGCCACCCTCGCCGCCGCGCCGGCGGACCGGTGGACCTGGCCCGAGCGCCCCGCGGACACCGCCCAGGTCGCCGCGGCGCCGCCGTACCGGGCGCGGTACTCGCTCGACTTCGCGCTCGCTGACGCCGCCATCATCCCCGGCGTGGCGAGCGCCCAGGGGATCACCGGCGTCTTCAGCGACCTGCTCGGCGACCACGTGATCGTCGGCGACGTCTCGAGCTACCAGGGCAGGGACTTCGGCTCGCTCTTCGACAACATCAACGCCAGCGCGCTCTACATCGACCAGTCCCGCCGGGTCAACTGGGGCGTCGGCGCCTTCCGGGTGAAGGGCAGCGTCTTCGAGGGCAGCTTCACCGAGGACTATCGGGAGAGCGCGGCGGGGGCCTTCGGCCTCGTGCGCTACCCGCTCAGCCGATTCAGCCGGGTCGAGGGGACCCTGGTCCTCGAACACTCGGATCGCTTCGACTTCACGCTACCGGTGGCCGATCCCCATCGGGTGGGTTATCTCGCCGGCCAGTACCTGAGCTGGATCTTCGACAACTCCGCCTGGCTACCTACCGGCCCGATCGACGGGACCCGCGCGGCGTTCACCGCCGGGATCGCGAGCGACCTCACCAACGACCGCTTCGACAGCTGGGTGCTGACCGGGGACGTCCGGCAGTATTTCCGCGCCTCTCGCCAGAGCGGCTACGCCGTCCGGGCGTTCGGCTTCCTCAGCGGGGGCGACCGTCCCCACCGGGTCAACATCGGCGGGACGCTCGGCCTCCGCGGCTTTCCCCTGTACGGCTATATCGTCGGCACCCACGCTGTGTTGCTGAGCCAGGAGTTCCGGTTCCCGATCTTCGACTATCTTGGGCTCGGGTTCCCGATCCAGGAGATGCGCCTCCCCGGCGTCCAGGGCGCGCTCTTCGCCGACGTCGGCAAGGCGTGGTACGACGACCCGTCGGCCACCTCCACCCTCGGGAGCTACGGTCTCAGCTTCCGGATGCCGCTCGGTCCGGTCGCAGTCCTGCGGCTCGACTGGGGCAACCGGTGGAGCACCGGCAACTTCGACGGATACGGGCTCGTTCCCGACCAGGAACGGCAACGGTTCGTGAGCTTCTTCTTTGGATATAACTTCTGATGGCACAACGAGTTCTGCTTGACCCTGTGGTGCGGCTTTCCTATCTTGCCCTGCTGACGGCGGCCTGCACCGGAGCGCCACCGGCCGTGGTGCCGGAGTCGGCGGTCCCGGTCGAGCCGGGTGTGGCAGCCGGATGGGCCGCGGCGACGGTGCCGAGCGGGCGCTGGCTCCATCGGTTCAAGTGGCAGTATCGCGACGATCGGAGCGCCGCAGGTGGACGCGGGAGCGCCCACATCGCGGGGCCCGACTCGATCCGCTTCGACGTCGCGGGGCCGCTCGGGGCGAGCCCCGCCGCCGCGATGGTGGTGGGCGACACCGCGGTCTGGGTCCGCCCCGAAGACGCGATCCGGAAGCTGGTGCCGAGCTATCCGTTGATGTGGGCGGTGTTCGGGGTGGCGCGGATCCCGGTCGAGGGGCAGGTGATCTGGGCGGGACAGGCCGGCGGCACCCTGGCGTGGCGCGGGGTGGCCGGCGCCGACACGGTGGAATGGGCCCGGGCGCCAGGCCGGCTCGTGGCCGAGGTGCGGCGCAAGGGCAGGGTGGTGGGGCGGGTGGATACCCGGTTCGGTCCGGACGGCCGCCCGGTGGCGGCGCGGCTCACGATGCCGGACGTTCCGGCACGGCTCGATCTCACGTTCACGAAGAGCGACTCCTCTGCGCATTTTCCGCCGGACGTCTGGCGTCCTCGCGAGCCTTAGCGCGCTGCTGCTGACCGGCTGCCTCTACGGCTTCAGCGGGGGCGGCTTGCCGGACGACATCCGGACCGTGGCGGTGCTGCCGTTCGACAACCTGACGTCAGACCCCACGCTCACCCAGGACGTGAACCTCGCGGTGCGCGACGCCATGGAGCGGAACCTCGGGCTCCGGCAGGCGGGACAGGACCAGGCCGACGCGATCGTCCGCGGGTCGATCAGCCGCTACGAGCCGGACGTCCCCGTGGCCTACACCGGGACCGCGCAGAACACGGTGAACGTCACCAAGCGGCTGGTGCAGATCACCGTCTCGGTCGAGATCGTGGACCAGAAGCGGAACCGCACCCTCTGGCAGCGGAGCGGCCTGACCGTCGAAGGGGACTACGACCCCGGCCAGGAGCAGAACGGCCGGAGGAAGGCGCTGGACCAGCTCGTGACCAACATCGTCCAGGGAGCGCAATCGCAATGGTGACCGGCCGCCGCGGCTCCAGCTCGAGCGGATGCCTGTTCTCGCTCCTCCTGCTCGGGGCGGTGCTCTATTTCGGCATCCCGATCGCCTCGGTGTTCATCCGCTACTACCAGCTGACCGACGAGATGCGCTCGGCGGCCCGGCTGGCGCCGAGCCTCACCGACGCGACCATCCGCCGGCGGGTCGTGGACAAGGCCGACGAGCTCTCCCTCCCCAACGACGCGGTCAAGAACCTCCGCATCCGCCGCCTCGGCGGGACCGACCGCAAGATCACCATCGACACCGAGTACTCGGACACCGTCACGGTCCAGTTCTTCTCCCACGTCTTCGTCTTCAAGCCCCACGCCGAGGAACCGCTGTGACCGGCGTGGCCGGCGCCACCTCGGTCCCGGCCATGCTCGCCGTCCTCGCCGCGATCCTCGTCGGGGGGAAGCTGTGCGGCGAGCTGGCGGAGCGGATCGGCCAGCCCGCGGTGCTGGGCGAGCTCGTCGCCGGCATCCTGCTCGGGGCCATCGGCGTCATCCCGCACGACGGCACCGGCGCCGGTTTCATCCATCTCCTCGCCGAGCTCGGCGTCGTCCTCCTGCTCTTCGAGATCGGGCTCGAGACCGACCTCCGGGAGATGTTCCGGGTCGGCACCGCCTCGGCGGCGGTGGCGCTGGTCGGCGTGGTCCTCCCGTTCGCCCTGGGCTACTGGTACTGGGCCCGCGTCGGCCACCCGGTCATCGCCT
>CAMLHU010000092.1 GCA_946479825.1 uncultured Gemmatimonadota bacterium | reverse complement strand
ACCGCTCACCGCCCTACTGGATCGTCACCGTCGCGCTGCTGTTGGTCTGCGGCGCGTAGCCCGGCGCGGAGGCGGAGATCGTGGACGTGCCCGGCGCCACCGGGTGGATCGCGACGCCGCCGCCCGCCACGCTGCTCGGCGAGTAGTAGAGGCCGGCGGCGATGATGGCCGTGAGCGGGGTGCCGGTCCCGCCGCTGTTGATGAGGGTCGCCGCCGCGGGGTTCGAGGCGTCGAACGTCACCACCAGGTTCGGCGCGCCGGCGCGTCGCGGCTGGTACTGGTTGAGCCCGGTGTTCCCCGCGTTCGGCACGCCGATGTACGCGTAGATCGGCTGGTCGGCGGCGGTGGCCGAGAGCGTGGACGGCACGTTGTACAGCTGGATCCCCGGCTGCATCACGCTGACCCCGGAGGTCTGGTCCACGAATCCGGGGGCGCTCACGGTGAGGATCGGCGTGCCGACGGCGCTGTCCACCCCCTGCACGTAGAACGAGGCGTAGGTCTGGCCGTCCGGGATGAAGATCACGATCGAATCGGTGCCCGGGGTGGCCGCGTCGGGCGACACCAGCATCACCGACGGCTGCGAGCTCTTGACCACCACGTTGACCCCGCCGTGGCGGGAGGCGCCGAGGTAGAAGCTGCCGCTGGCCTCGAGGCCGGAGCCGACGCCGTAGGACGGCGGATACAGCGTGATCCCCGGCGTCGAGACCGTGACCCCGACGATGGCCTGCGGCAGCGTGACGAACCCGGCCGCAGTGACGCTCACGGTGTCGAGCCCGGTGGTGAGCGCCTTGAAGGCCTGCCCGCCGGCGGCCAGCCCGACCTGCGACTGGTACTGCCCGGGTACGATGGATCCGACGGAGCTGTCCGCCAGCCCGCCCGGCGTCGCCAGCCGGCCGACCGACGGGGTCGAGACCCGGAACACCGGGACCGCGGTCGTGCCGCCGGGACGGACGGCCTGGGTGGCCTGCATCCCCGTCTTGGCGGTATTCGGCAGGCCGATATAGGAGTAGAACGTGATCGAATCGGACGACGTGGTGGCGGTCGTCGGCATCCCGACCAGCTGGATGGCCGGCTGGCGCACCCGGATCCACACCGTGGACGAGGTGTAGCCCGGCACGTCGATCTGCACCTGGGCGCTGTCGTTGACGACGCCTTCCTTGCCGCGGATGTAGTAGCTCAGGCTCGAGCCGTTCACCGGCAGGGCGAAGGCCGCCGTGTCGCCGCCGACGGCCGTATCGGCCGTGGCCACCAGGACCTTGGTGCTGTCGAGGCTCCGCACCACGGCCGTCCGGGCCGTGGGCACGCCCGTCTGCAGGTAGGCGGACGACGAGGTGGCGAGCCCGCTGCCGACGTCGTTGCCGTAGAGCGTGATCGTCGGCGCGGTGACGGTGGTGACGATCGTGTCGCCCGGCAGGTTGACCACCCCCGGCGCCGTCGCGATGAGCGACGAGGTCCCCGCGCCGAGCGGGACGTACTGCACCCCGCCCGTCGCGAGCGACGAGGGGGTGATGTACTGGCCCGGCTTGAGCACCGCGGTCCGGACGGTGTCCTGCACGGCGGTCGAGTCGGTGAGCGTGGCCACCGCGGCCGGCGTCACGGCGAACGACACCGTGATCGGCGAGCCGCCCGGCCGGACGGACTGGGCCGACTGGAGCCCGGTGTTCCCGGCGTACGGGAGCCCGATCTCCGCGGTCACGAGCGACGGCGCGGAGAGCGTCGTGGTGCTGGTCGGGGCGTTGTAGAACCGGATCCCCGGCTGCCGCACCCGGACCCACATCGTCCCGGTCACGTAGCCCGGGGCGCTGACCTGGATCTGGGCGCTGTCGTTGACGATCCCCTCGCGGCCGCGGAGGTAGTACGGGACATAGGTCCCGTTGATCGCGAGCGGGACCCCGATCGAGTCGCCGCCGATCGCGGTGTCCGCCGCGGCCACCAGCACCTTGGTGGTGTCGAGGCTCCGGACCGACACGGTGGTCGCGGTCGGCGCCCCGGTCTGGAGGTACGAGTACGCCGAGGTCGCGAGCCCGCTCCCGACGTCGGACTGGTACATCGAGATCGTCGGCGCCGTGACGGTGGTGATCACCGTGTCGGTCGGCACCGCCACGAGCCCGGCCGCGGACACCAGCATGGTGCTGGTCCCCGCGCCGGCCGGGGCGTAGTAGATCCCGCCGGTCGCGAGCGAGGTCGGCGTCAGGTACTGGCCGGGCACGATGACCGCGGTCCGGACGCTGTCGTGGACGGCGGTCGAGTCGGTGAGCGTGGCCACCGACGACGGCGCGACCGAGAAGGTCACCGTCACCGGCGTGCCGCCCGGCCGCACGGCCTGGGCCGACTGGAGCCCGTTGTTGGCCGCGTAGGGCAGCCCGATCTCGGCGCTGACCAGCGACGGGGCCGCGAGCGTCGTGGTGCTCGTGGTGTAGTTGTAGAACCGCACCCCGGCCTTCCTGACGTGCACCCACGCGGTCCCCGACGTGAAGCCCGGCACGTCGACCTGGACCTGGGCGCTGTCGCTCGTGATCCCTTCCTTGCCGCGGACGTACCACGGGATGTACGTGGCGTTGAGCGTCAGCGGCACCACGGCCGAGTCGCCGCCGATCGCGGTGTCGGCCGCGGCCACGATCACCTTCGTGGTGTCGAGGCTCCGCACGATCGCGTTCCGCGCGCTCGGCACGCCGGTCTGCAGGTACGTGTACCCCGAGATGGCGAGCCCGCTCCCGACGTCGGTCGGGTACATCGTCATCGTCGGCTGCGGGTTCATCGTGATCGAGAGGCTGTCCGGCCCCACGCCGGCGGCGGTCGCATAGACCTTGGTGGTGCACGGCAGCGCCGTGACCCCGGCGTACGTCGGCGTAAAGGTCGTGGACGAGAGCCCCGCCGGGATGGTGTCGCTCGCCGGCACGCTGATGCAGCCCGTGTCGGCGGCCGCGAGCGCCACGACGATCCCGCCGGCCGGCGCGGCGATGAGCGCGCCGGCGCTCCGGAACTCGACCGTCTCCGGCACCGGCAGCGTCGAGTACACCGTGTGCGACGCGTTGACGATGTTGAGCGTCGCCGTGGTCGAGACCGTGCTCTGGAACGGCGAGTAGTTCGGGTTGGCCGCCGTCACGGTGACCGTGCCGAGCGCCTTCCCCGACACCGTGGCGCTGGCGTTGGTGGCCCCCTGCGGAATGGTCACCGTCGGCGTCACGATCCCCACCAGCGACGTGTCGCTGCTGGTGAGCGTCACCACCACGCCCCCGGCCGGGGCCGGCTGGCCCAGCGACACCGCCAGGCTCGCCGTGCCGCCGAACGGCACGTTGAGCGTCGGCGGGAGCGAGATCAGGTTGATCGAGGCCGTCACCGGCAGCACGCCGCTGATGTACCCCGTGGCCGTCACGGTGATGGTATCCTGCCCCGCCGCCACGCCGGTCAGCGTGTCATAGGCGATCGAATCGCCCGTGGTCAGCACGATGGACGAGGGCGAGGCGGTGACGACCGACGGGTTCGAGCTCGCGACATAGAGCGTGTCGCCGCTCGTGCTCACCGGCGCGCTCAGCCGGATCTGCAGCACCGCGGTCCGCCCGACGCCCACCACGCTCGTCCCCTGCAGCTGCAGCAGCACGGTCGGCACTGGCGGGTTGGCGAATGCCGTGAACGTCACGAAGCCCGCGCCGGCCACGGTGGCCTGCACGGTGTTGGTCCCGGCGGAAGGCCCGAGCTTCCAGGCGCTGAGCGCGGCGTAGCCGGTGCTGTCGGTGGTGACGGTCACGGAGTCCGCCGCCGGCGGCAGCGACCCGCCGCCGCTCGTCACCTGGAACAGCACCTTGGCCTTCGGCACCGGGTTGAACATCGAGTCCTCGACGTAGACCACCGGCGGCGTCGCCACGAGGCTGTCCACGTACGCGGTCTGGCTGTCGATCGACGCCTTGTAGATGGCGTACGGCGCGCCTGCGGTCACCCACACGGCGGTCGAGGTGTCGGGCACAAGCCCGGCCGAGGCGAACACCAGTGTGTCGGTGCCGTAGCCGGCCAGCCGGAGCCCGCTGAATGTGACCTTCCCGGTGGCGTCGGTGGTGTCGCTCACGACGCCGTACACCGCGGCGCCCCTCGTGATGGCACCGGCCCGCTTGAAGGTGCCGGCGGCGAGCTTCGGGCTCCCCAGGATCACGCCCACGATGGAGCTGGCGCTCACCGAGATCCCCGACGTGTGCACCGCGATCCCGGCGCTGTCCACCACCTGCACCACCGGCTCGCGCGGCAGCAGCGCCCCGCTCGGCGTGGTGTCGGCGGGCTGCGTCGTGATCAGGAGCGCGGCCGGCGGGCCGACCCGCTGGGTGGCGGTCGCGGAGAAGAGGATCGAGGCGAGCCCCGCCGCCGAGACCTTCCACTGCTGCGTCCCCACCGTGTTGCCGAGGACGGCCCGCGCCTGCGCGTTGCCGAGCGAGTCGGTATAGGCGGTGTCCGGCAGCGCGGCGCCCGCGGCGCCCTGCGGCTGGAACAGCACCCGCACCCCCGCCACGCCCAGGCTGTCGGCCGCCTTCACCCGCACCTTGAGCGGGAGCGGCAGCGTGTCGCCCTGGACCGCGGTCTGGGTGTCGCCGCTCAGCTTGGCGAGCAGCGCCGGCTTCGGCTGGAACGTGAGCGTGGTGCTGTCGGCGTGACCGTTCGGCGCCCGCACCACGATCTTCGTCTTTCCGCGCACGCTCGGCGCCTTGATCATCCCGTCGGGCCGGATCGGCGCCGCGGCGAGCGACGAGGCCCAGCCCACGTAGAACGCCGTCACCGGCGTCCCGGCCTGGAAAGCGGCCACCGCGAACGGCAGCGAGTCGCCGAAGGAGAGCACCGAGTCGCGGGGGGAGATGAACAGCGAGTCGAGCCCGGCCCCCGGCCCGACGTAGTAAACGGTCACGGGCGGCACCTGCGCCGTCGCGCCGGCCCGGACCAGGAAGGTCGTGTCGCCGTAGAAGAGGCTCTGCCCCTGGCCCAGCATCTGGAACTGGACGTCGAGGGTCTCGGCCGCCTGCTGCAGCGGCACCGGCAGCCGGACGCTCACCGTGGAATCGGTCAGCGCGAACGGCACCGTGACCCCGGCGATCGAATCCGGGGCGCAGTCGCACGGCAGGTAGTGGTAGACCACCAGCCGGATCTCGTCCACCGGGAGCGCCGGGCTCAGGAACGTCCCCGACCGGAACCGGGGGGCGACGACCACCTGCGTGACCGAGGGCCCCGAGGGACCGGTGGGGTTCTCGGTGCAGGTGGCGGCGACGAGCGCCGTGGCGGCGATGGCGAGCTGACGGCCGAGGGCGGCGAGGCGCCGGCGGCCCGGGAGCCGGATGGGCATGGGGCGCAAAGTTACGCGCCGGGAGCCAAGTCGGCTACCAGCCGCGTCGCAACGATCTGGTGACGGGGATCACCCCCGGAGGAGCCCCCGGGGGGTCGGACGGCGGGGCGGCCTACTTCCGGCCGCCCGCCGGCGTGGCGAGGGTGCCCGGGAGGTTCCGCTTCCGGCGCTCCTCGCTGATGAGCCACTGCTGCGGGAGGCTCGCCAGGTTGCTCACCACGTAATAGAGGTTGAGCCCGGCCGCGAGCCGCCACCCGATGAAGGTGAACATCACCGGGGTCATGTACATCATCATCTTGGCCTGCGGGTTGGGCGGGAGCCCGCGCTGGCCCACCCGGGACAGCGCGAACATCGAGATCCCGGTCACCAGCGGGATGATGTGGAGCGGATCGGCCTGCGACAGGTCGGGGAACCAGAGGAACGAGACCCCCCGCAGTTCGATGGTGCTCTCGAACACGAAGAAGAGCGCGAACAGGATCGGCATCGGGAGCAGCATCGGGAGGCACCCGCCGAGCGGGTTCACGTTGTGCTCCCGGTACAGCTTGAACATCTCCTGCTGCAGCTTCTCCGGGTTGGCCTTGTGCCGCTCCTGGAGCTCCTTGATGTGCGGCTGGATGGCCTGCATCGCCATCGCCGAGCGCATCGCCTTCTGGTTGAGCGGCCAGAGCGCCAGCCGGATCAGCAGGCTGATCAGGATGACCGCCATCCCGTAGCCGATCGCCAGGTGGGTGTGCAGCCACACGAAGACGACCCGGAAGCCCAGCGCGAACGGCCGGATGACGGTCCGGAAGCCCGGCCAGCCGTACGGGTTCACGTCGTCGAAGTCGTCGCCCACGGCCGAGAGGTGCGAGTACTCCATCGGCCCGGCGTACACCCGGTAGCGGAACGCCCCCGCGGCCGTGAGCGGCATCGAGGCGCCGAGCGAGGCCACGCCGGCGTACTTGGCGGCGTGCTCCGGCACCTGCGCCACCGCGGCCGCCCAGCGGGCGCTCGAGTCGGGCGCGAAGAAACCCAGCACGAAGTACTTCGACTTGCTCGCCACCCAGGTGAACGGCCCCGCCTCGGCGCGGGTCTTCCCGGCGCCGATCTTGTAGAACGGGTCGCTGCTCGTGCTCTTGCCGATCGGCTTGACCACGAGCGCGTGGTAGCGCGCGTTGTCGAGGGTGTCGCCTTCGGTGTTCGGGAGGCCGTCGCCCAGGTGGACCAGCAGGAACCCGCCGGTGGGGCCGAGTCCCCGGACCTGGCCGGCGACGTCGAAGCGATAGTCGTCGGGCCGGAAGCGGTAGGTAAGGGTCACCGTCCGCGCGCCGTCGGTCCCAGTGAAGGTGAGCTCCGCCGGCCCCCCCGCGACGTCCAGCGTGCGGGCCGAGGGCGTGAAGCTCCAGCCGTCGAGCGCCACCGAGTCCTGACCCGACACCACCGTGAGGTCGAGCAGGCTGCCGCCCCGGTGGACCAGCTCGACCGGCTGGTCCTTGACCCCGGGAGCGAGCGAGCGGTAGGTCAGCAGTTCCGCCGAGATGAGCCGGGCGCCGCGGGTGCTGAAGCGGAGCCGCCAGCTCCCCGAGGTGACCGTCACCGTGTCTTCGTGGGCCGGAGCGGCCGCCTTCGCGGCGCCGGGAGTCGCGGGAACGGCCGGGGCCGCCGCCGGGGTCGCGCCGGGCGCCGAGGCCGTCGGGGCCGCGGTGGTGTCGTGGAGGACGCCGGCGCTGTCGGCCACCAGGGCCTGCGGCGGGCGCGGGGGGGCCTTGAAGATCAGTGACGGCACCACCGCCACCACCATCATCAGGAACACGGCCAGGATGATTCGACGATCCATGAGCGAAGCCGTCAGGTCAGTTCAGGGAACGGGGTCGTAGCCACCCGGATGGAACGGGTGACAGCGAAGCAGGCGCCGGAACCCCAGCCAGGAGCCCTTGAGGAGCCCGTACCGCGCCACCGCCTCGAGGGTGTACTGGGAACAGGAGGGGGTGAAGCGACAGGAAGGGGGGAGCGCCGGGGAGACGAAGCGCTGGTAGCCGCGGACGAGGTACCATCCCGCCAGGCGCGGAAGGTTGGCCAGCGAGACCGGGGGACGGCCGATGCCTCCAGCCTCAACCCCTCCGTCCCTCCGCCCCTCCGTCGCTCCGTCCGTCACCGGCATACCGCCTCGCGCCATCCGAGGAGCTCCGCACGGAGCGCCGCGAAGGGCGCCGTGTAGGCCTCCCGCCGGGCCCGGACCACCAGGTCCCACGCCGGCTGGGCCGGACGGATCTCCCGGCGCCACACTTCCCGGATCCGACGCCGCAAACGATTGCGGGCCACCGCGGAGAATTGGTATCGGGGAACGATCATCCCCATCCGTGGGTGGCCCGCCTGATTGTCCAGCCAGATCAATTCGAGGTGCGCCGTGCGGCGCCGGCGACCCTCCGCCTGGCAGCGCCGCAGTTCCGACGCGCGCGCCAGCCGGAGCCGGCGCGGCAACCGCTCAGCCGTCAGCGGCCCCCGTGCTTCGACGCGATCCGGACCGTCAGCCGCTTCCGCCCCTTCTTCCGGCGGCGGTTCAAAGTCTCCCGGCCCCAGCGAGTAGCCATCCGGGCCCGGAATCCGTGCTTGTTGACCCGGCGGCGATTGCGCGGGCGATACGAGGGCTTCATGACGCTTCCTAGTCCTCCAGTGAGCCCGGAAAGTTAGGCGGGTCAGGGGGTTGGGGCAAGGGGCGGGGGGAGCTGGGAGCTTAGAGCTCGGAGCTGGGAGTCTGGAGCGTTGGGCTCGATCGTCTACCCCAGGCTCTGGGACCGGCCG
>CAMLHU010000091.1 GCA_946479825.1 uncultured Gemmatimonadota bacterium | reverse complement strand
TGCATCCGCCGTGCACAGCGCCGCGTGTCGTGATGACAGGAAGGACGTTCAGATTGACCGGCTGGCGGCGGAGCCGGCCGCCATTCCGGCCGCGCGCCCGGTGACCCAGGCCCAGAGAAAGTTGTAGCCGCCGATCGGGCCGAAGCAGTCGAGCGCCTCCCCGCAGATATGCAGGCCAGGCCGGAGCCGGCTTTCCATCGTCGCGGGAACGATCTCGTCGAGCGCCACGCCGCCGCCGGTGACCTCGGCCTTCCGATACCCCTCGTCGCCGGTGCTCGGCAGGGGGAACCGGGTGAGCGCGGTGACCAGGGCCGTGCGCTCCTCCCGCCGGAGCTGGGCCAGCGGGCGGTCACGGGGAACGCCCGCCTCGGCCAGCAGCCGGTCGGCCAGTCGCTCGGGAAGGTGGGCACGCACGACGGTGCCGACGAGCCGGGGGCCGCCCGAGAATTCCCGCTCCCAGTCGTCCGCCGAGAGCTCGCCCCAGCAGACGCGCAACTCCGGCCGAGGTCCTTCGCCCCGAACACGGGTCAGCAGGTGACTCGCGTTGAGCACCGCGGGCCCGCTGTATCCCCGGTGGGTAAAGAGGAAGCCGCCGCTGGTGCTGAACTGGTCGCGCCCGTGACCGGACTCGATCGTCACGTGGACCGACACCCCCGCAAGCTCCGCGAACCTCGGTGGCGAGAGGGTGAGCGGCGTGAGCGCCGGATACGTCGGGTGGATCGTGTGGCCGAGCGCCGCCAGCGTCCGGAGGCCGGTGCCGTCGCTACCGGTCTGCGGCACCGACAGGCCGCCGGTCGCGACGACGACCCGTGCCGCCGCGATCGGTCCGGTGTCCGTCTGCACGACCCACCCGCCGTCGGGCGCCGGCGCCCATTCCGTCACCGTCACGCCGAAGGCGATCTCCGCGCCGCGACCGCGGACCCAGCGGACGAGGCCGTCGCGCACGTCACGCGCCTTGTTCGACGTCGGGAAGAGCTTCCCGCTCTCGGCTTCAAGTGCGAGCGGGAGGCCGAGGTCGTGCTCGAAGAAGCGGCGTTGCGCGTCGAGGGGCCACGAGCGGAGGATGTTGCGGACGATGCGGGGGGAGGAGTCGGTGACGTACTGCGCGGGGTCCATCGCCGACGGGAGGATGTTGCAGCGGCCGCCACCGCTGATGAGGATCTTCCGGCCGCCGTCGCGGGTGCGTTCGAGCAGGATCACCCGGGCGCCTCCGGCGGCGGCCCATCCCGCCGCCATGAGGCCGGCGGCCCCGGCGCCGACGACGACCACCGGCCCGCGGCCGGCGGCCTCAGCCATCCGTGGCCAGGACCGCGCGCACCGCCACGGCGAGCTGGGCGAGTTCGAACGGCTTCTCGAGGACCGGGCGGGTGGTGCGGGCCAGGAAGGCGGCCGCCTCCGGCGAGGCGACGTCGCCGGTCGCGAAGATCAGCCGGTCGAGGACGGGAGACCCGGCGGCGGTGAGCCGCTCGTGGAGTTCGATCCCCGAGATCCCCGGCATCTTGAGGTCGCACACGACCAGCCGGTACTCGGCCTCGACGCCGTCGGCCTGCAGGCGTGCCAGCCCCTGGGCGCCGTCCGAGGCCTCGTCCACCTGCCAGCCGTGCCGCTCGAAGTACCGCCGGAGCGCCAGGCGCACCGGCTGTTCGTCCTCGATGAGCAGGACCCGCGGGTTCCCCTCGACCGGGGGCAGGCCGGCGCCCTGCGCGGCCGCAGGCCGCTGGGGCACCAGCACTGAGATCGGCGAGGCGCGCTCGACCCGCGGGAGGGTCACCGTGAAGCGGGCCCCGCCCCCCGGCAGGTTCTCCGCCTTGATGCCCCCGCCGTGGTTCTCGACGATGCCGAGCGACACGGACAGCCCGAGCCCGGTCCCGATTCCCGGCGGCTTGGTGGTGAAGAACGGCTCGAACAGCCGCGGATATACCGCGGATGAAATGCCGGGCCCCGAGTCCGTCACCACGATCGCGAGGCCGCCGAAGGCCTCGGCGCGGGCGCTCAGAACCACCCGCCCGCCCTCGCCGGCGGCGAACGCCGCGTTGGAGAGGAGGTTGGTCACCACCTGCTCGATGCCCGCCGCGTCGGCCTGGATCTCGGGGAGGTTGCGCGGGATGTCGGTCTGGAGCACGGCGCCGTGCCGGGCGAGCATCGGCGTGGCCCCACGCACGACCCGCTCGAGCAGCGCCGCCGGCGCCAGGCGCTCGCGCCGCTCCTCGCGCCGACCGACGAAGGCGAGCAGGTCGCGGACGATCGTGCGCGACCGCTGGGCCTGGTCGCGGATGGCCTCCAGCGCCTCGCGGTCCTCGGGCGGGTGCTGGCCGTGCAGCAGCGACTCGCTGAAGGTGAGGATCGCCGCCAGTGGGTTGTTGAGCTCGTGCGCGACGCCGGACACCAGCCGGCCGACCGCTTCCATCTTCTGCGCGTGCGCCAGCCGTTCCTGCAGCGCTTCGCGCTCGGCCTCGTGCAACCGGCGCTGGGTGATGTCGCCGATCACCAGGATCCAGCCCCGCGCCCCGGGCCCGTCGAGCGCCGCGGCCGAGAGCTCGAGCGGGAACTGTCCGCCGTCGGCGCGGCGGCCGCTCAGCTGGAACCGCGGCACCACGTGACCCGACCCGAACGGCGCGGCGCCGGCGGCCGTGTGCAGCATCACCGGCCCGACGTCAGGGATGAGGGCGGAGACGTGCAGGCCGACCAGGGCGGACGCCTCCCGCGCGAACATCGTCTCGGCCGCCGGGTTGGCCAGCGACACGTTGCCCGCCTCGTCGAGCGTCATGATCGCATCCCGCGCCGACCGGACGATCCCGGCCAGTCGCGCCTCCGACGCCGCGACGTCGCGTAGCCGCGCGGCCCGCTCCTCGATCGTCTCGGCGCGGACGTCCTCCATCAGGATCAGCACCATCCCGTACCCGAGCAGCAGCGTGCCGATCGAGTCGATGAAGGTGTTGAGCGTGACGAGCCCGCGGAGGAACGCCGGAAGCGGGCCCGTCGAGACCGCGCCGAGCATCTGGGCGTAGTCGAATCCGTAGGCCAGCCAGAGCGCGGCGAGCGCCGCCAGGATGAGCCCCGTGAGCCGGGGCCCGACCCCGGCCAGCCGGTCCCCGCGCCCGAGGAGGGCCCACGCGCCGGCGCAGAACAGCGGCACGATCAGCAGGCTCTGCAGGACGAGCTGCATCTCGAGCCGGCCCGACACGGCGACCGAGACGACGCCGAGCGCCCCGAGCGCCCCGAGCGCCGGGGCGAGGCGCAGGCGCCGCCCGGGGAACCGTACCGTGAGGGCCCCGGCCGTGATGAGGCCCACGCCGAGGACCTTGCCGAGCTGGTAGAGGTGGTAGAGGAAGCGGACCGTCGGCTGGTGCTCGAACGCGACCGCCGTGCCCGGGACCAGCGGGAGCGCCCCGAAGCGCAGCGCGAGGGCGAGGTATGCGGCGGAGAGCGCGCCCCACGCCCAGGTCCAGCTGGTGAAATACCGCCGGCCGGGCGCCTGACGTCCGAGCACGACGAAGAGCAGCACGAGCGAGGCGACGGACGCGAGCTGGACGACGAGTCCGACGCGCGTGAGCGGGTTGATCGCCTCGACCAGATCCATGGGCTACGCCTCGACCGGCAGTCCCGCCGCCACCCAGGCCGAGTAGCCGCCGGCGAGGTTCTCGACCTCGGCGATGCCGCGGGCCCGCAGGAGGCTGGCGGCGATGGCCGACCGGCCACCCCCCTGGCACTGCATCACCAGCGGCCGCCCGGCGGGGAGCTCGTCCCAGCGCTCCTCGAGTTCCTGCAGCGGGATATGCACCGCGCCGGGCAGGTGCCCGGCCTCCCATTCGGTGCGCGCCCGGACGTCCACGATCGCCACGCTGCGCCCGGGCACCGATGCCGGCTGAGCCTGGGCCACCGACCCGGGGCGGCCGCCAGCCTCGATCCAGTCGGCCACCGCCACCTCCGGCCACCACCCCATCACGCGATCGAGACCGATGGACTCGAGCGCACGGAGTACCGGCTCGAGGACCGCGCCGTCGTCACCCGGAAGGATCAGGGCGAGGTCCCGGTCGTAGGGGAGCAGGCTCCCGGCCCAGTTGGTGAAGGAACGGTTCCAGGGGATGCTGATCGTCCCCGGTACGTGGGCCGCGGCGTAGTCCGGTGCCGGACGGAGGTCCACCACCAGCTCGCCGGATGCGCCGATGCCGGCGAAGGGCCCGCTGAGCTCGGTGAACGGCCGCCGGTGCGCGGGCCGGCGCTCGCCCAGGAGCGCAGGGCCTGCGCGGTTGATCCGCTTCATCTGCGCGAAGTAGCGCGGCGGCTCGGGCTGGCCGGCCAGGACGTCGCGGACGAACGCCGCCTCATCCGCCGCGAGGAAGGCCCAGTTGACGCGCTTCTCATAGCCCACGGTGGACTGCGGCACCGCACTCATCCCCTTGCCGCACGCCGACCCAGCGCCGTGCCCAGGCCAGAGCTGCAGGTGGTCGGGGAGCGCGCGGAAGCGCTCGAGGCTCCGCCACAGCACCCGCGCTGCGCGTTCGGCCGAGCCGCGGACCTTGACCGCCTTCTCAAGGAGGTCCGGCCGGCCGACGTCGCCGCAGAATACGAAATCTCCGGAGAGGATCCCCATCGGTTCGCTGCCGGCCGCCGTGTCGGTGACCACGAAGCTGATGTGCTCGGGGGTGTGGCCGGGGGTGTGGAGCACGCGGAACGCGATCCGGCCGACGTGGAAGACGTCGCCGTCGGCGAGGAGCCGGGCGCGGTCGCTGGCCGCGAAGCCGTACTTCCACTCGGCGTCGCCGCAATCGGAGAGCAGCAGCGTCGCGCCGGCGCGGTGGGCCAGCTCGCGGCTGCCGGAAAGGAAGTCCGCGTGGATGTGGGTCTCCGTCACCATCGTGATGCGGAGGCCCTCCTGCTCGGCGGCCGAGAGATAGCGGTCCGGGTCGCGGAGCGGGTCCACGACGATCGCCTCGCCGGTGGCGGCGCAGCCGATCAGGTAGCTCGCCTGGGCGAGCCGGTCGTCATACAGGCGCTGGAAGATCATGGGCCGGGTGAGGATATGGTCGTTCCAAGATACTCCGCCGCCGGGGGACGCGCCCGGGTGGCCGGTCGGCCAGGACGGACTACCTTCCAGCGATGCCCGTCCGCCTCGTCCTCCTCGGTGCCGGCCACCCGCACCTCGCCGTGCTGCGCGCACTCCGCGACGAGCGCCTCGACGACGTCGAGGTGACCCTGGTGACCCCCGACCCCCGGCAGTTCCTGCCGAGCCTGCTGCCCGACGTCGCCGCCGGGGCCCTCCCGTTCGCCGGAGCGACGATCGACGTCGGCGCGCTGGCGGAACAGGCGGGCGCCAGGGTCCGGATCACCCTCGCGACCGGGCTCGACCGCGCCCGGCGGGAGGTCCGGCTGGGGGACGGCACGGCCCTCCGTTACGACGTGCTTTCGATCGCCATCGGGGCCGGCCTCGCCGGGAGCGAGCTCCCCGGCGTGCGGACCCACGCGTTGATGGTCCGCCCCGCCGCGGAAGCGGCGGCCCTGGTGCCGGCGCTCGACGGGGTGTTCCGGCGCGCCGGCGAGCGCCCGCCGCAGGTCACGGTCGTGGGCGGCGGCCCGCTGGCCGCCGAGCTCGCCCTGGCGGTCCGCCTGCGAGCCCCGACGGCCGCAGTGACGCTGCTGGTGCCCGGACCCACCCTGCTGCCCGGGCGCCCGCGCCTGGCGCGCCGGGTGGCCGAGGCACTCGCCCGCGCCGATGTGGCCGCCCGGCCGGGCGTGCGGATCGGCGCGCTCGAGCCGGGCCGGGTGGTCCTGGCCGACGGGACCGGCATTCCGGCCGACGGGACGGTGTGGGCCACCGAGCCGGCGCCGCATCCGTTCGCGGCGGCGACCGGACTGCCGACCGACGACGCCGGATTCCTGCGGGTGGATGGATGGCTGCGGACCGCGGACGATCCGCTGGTCTTCGCCGCGGGGGACGCGGCGACCTGCAATGGCGCACCGGTGGACCCGATCGCCGCGGGGCCGGTACTCGCCCACAACCTGCTCTGCGTGGCGACCGGGACCGGGCCGCTCCGGCGCTACCGCCTCCGGACCCGCCCCCTCTTCCTCGCGACCGCTCCGGGACGCGCGCTGGTCGCGTTCGGGCCGTTCACCTATGAAGGGACCGCCGCCCGCGCCCTCAAGGAGCTGCGCGAGCGGCGGTATCTGCGAGGCTGACCCCGACGGTCACTGCTTCACGTACAGCGCCCCACCCTTCGCGCGGAACTCCGCCGCCTTCTCCCGCATCCCTGCCGCCGCGGCGTCGCGGATATCCTGGCTGATCCGCATCGAGCAGAACTTCGGTCCGCACATCGAGCAGAAGTGCGCGACCTTGGCGCCCTCGGCCGGGAGGGTCTCGTCGTGGAAGGCGCGCGCGGTGACCGGGTCGAGCGCCAGGTTGAACTGGTCCTCCCACCGGAACTCGAATCGCGCCTTGCTGAGCGCGTCATCCCACTCGCGGGCGCGCGGATGGCCCTTCGCCAGGTCGGCGGCGTGGGCCGCGATCCGGTACGCGATGACCCCGGCCTTCACGTCGTCCCGGTCGGGGAGGCCGAGGTGCTCCTTCGGGGTCACGTAGCAGAGCATCGCCGTGCCGTACCAGCCGATCATCGCCGCGCCGATGGCGCTCGTGATGTGGTCGTAGCCGGGGGCGATGTCGGTGGTGAGGGGCCCGAGGGTGTAGAACGGCGCCTCCTGACACCACTCGAGCTGCTTGTCCATGTTCTCCTTGATGAGGTGCATCGGGACGTGCCCGGGCCCCTCGTTCATCGTCTGGACGTCGTGCTCCCACGCGATCCGATTGAGCTCCCCCTGCACCCGGAGCTCCGCGAACTGCGCCTCGTCGTTCGCGTCGGCGATCGACCCCGGGCGGAGCCCGTCGCCCAGCGAGAACGAGACGTCGTACGCCGCCATGATCTCGCAGATCTCGCGGAAGTGCGTGTAGAGGAAATTCTCCTGGTGGTGCGCCAGGCACCACTTGGCCAGGATGGACCCGCCGCGCGAGACGATCCCGGTCACCCGGTTGGCGGTGAGCGGGATGAACGGCAGCAGCACGCCGGCGTGGACGGTGAAGTAGTCCACCCCCTGCTCCGCCTGCTCGATCAGGGTGTCGCGGTACACCTCCCAGGTCAGGTCCTCCGCCACGCCGCCCACCTTCTCGAGCGCCTGGTAGATCGGCACGGTGCCGATCGGCACCGCCGAGTTGCGGATGATCCATCCCCGGGTCTCGTGGATGTTCTTCCCGGTCGAGAGGTCCATCACGGTGTCCGCGCCCCAGAGGGTGGACCACCGGAGCTTCTCGACCTCCTCCTCGATGGACGACGTGACCGCCGAGTTGCCGATGTTGGCGTTGATCTTGACCTTGAAGTTGCGGCCGATGGCCATCGGCTCGAGCTCGGGATGGTTGATGTTGGCGGGGATGATCGCGCGCCCCCGCGCCACCTCGCTCCGTACGAAGTCGGCCGGCAGCCCTTCGCGCAGCGCCACGAACTCCATCTCGGGGGTGATCTCGCCGCGGCGGGCGTAGTGCATCTGGGTCACGCGGCCGGCGCCACGCAGCACCTTCCGCCGGAGCGTCGGCGGCATCAACTCCTCCTTGCCGCCCGACACCGTGCCGGTCTCGGCGACCCCGCGGGCGCGGATCCACTCAGCCCGGAGCGGCGGGAGCCCCTGACGGACGTCGTTGCCCTGGGGGCCGCTGGTGTCATAGACCCGGAGCGCCGGCTCGCCGCCCGACAGCGCGATCTCGCGCATCGGGACCCGGATGCCGTGCGGCCCTTCGACGTACACCTTGGTGGAGCGCGGGAACGCCTCGGCGAACGACGAGACGGCCGGGGCGGTGCTGGGACGGTCGGCGGTGGTAGCCATCGAACTCTCCGAAAAGAAGACGCGCCACCGGCGGATCAGGGATCCGGGCAGCGCGTGCGGGCCGAAGAACGGGCCTGGCGCGCCGCGCTCCCTTCGCCGGTATGAGCCGGATCAGGTTCCAAGGGTGGCTTCTCAATCCCGGACACCCGGGATGCCCCTGGCGGCACTTCAATAGTATCGGCGCTGGCGGAGGGAAGCCAGATGCCTCACCCCCCGGCCCCCTCTCCGCATACGCGGAGAGGG
>CAMLHU010000090.1 GCA_946479825.1 uncultured Gemmatimonadota bacterium | reverse complement strand
GGCGACGGCAAGCACGAGCACCCCACCCAGGCGCTGCTCGACCTGCTCACCCTGCGCGACAAGTTCGGGAAGATCGCGGGCCTCAAGGTGGCCATCTGCGGCGACGTGCTCCACAGCCGGGTGGCGCGCTCGAACATCTGGGGCCTCAGCAAGCTCGGCGCCGAGGTGGGGGTCTGCGGGCCGCCGACCCTCCTGCCGCGCGACATCACCGACCTCGGCGTCACGATCCTCCCGCGGATCGAGGACGCGATCCAGTGGGCCGACGCCCTCAACATCCTGCGGCTCCAGCTCGAGCGGATGAACGCCGGCTTCATCCCCTCGCTCCGCGAATACAACCGGGTCTTCGGCGTCACCGCCGAACGGCTCGCCCGGGCTCCCAAGGACCTCGTGATCATGCACCCCGGCCCGATGAACCGCGGCGTCGAGATCGACAGCGACGTGGCGGACGGCCCCCACAGCGTCATCCTGCCGCAGGTGACCAACGGCGTCGCGGTCCGGATGGCGGTGCTCTACCTGCTGGCGGGCGGCTCCCCCGAGGGCTCGCAGGCCGCCGGACGCGCGGGAGGCGAATCGTGATCCCGATCCTCCTCAAGGGCGGCCGGGTCATCGACCCGAGCCGGGACAGCGACGGCGTGGCCGACCTGCTGGTGGTGGACGGCCGCATCGCCGCGGTGGGGCGGGGGATCGGCACGCCGGACGGCGCCCAGGTGGTGGACGCCCGCGGCAAGGTGGTGGCGCCCGGGCTGGTCGACGTCCACGTGCACCTGCGCGAGCCGGGCTTCGAGGACGTCGAGACCATCGCCACCGGGGCGGCGGCCGCGGCGGCCGGCGGCTTCACCGCCGTCTGCGCGATGCCCAACACCGATCCGGTCACCGACAACCAGGCGGCCGTGGGCTTCATCGTGAGCCAGGCGCGCAAGGCGCAGATGGCGCGGGTCTATCCGATCGGCTGCGTCACCCTCGGCCAGAAGGGGGAGCGCCTGGCCGAGTTCGGCGAGCTGGTCGGCGCCGGCGCGGTGGGGGTGAGCGACGACGGCCGGCCGGTGATGTCGAGCCATATGATGCGCACGGCCCTCGAGTACGCCCGGGTGTTCGGCATCCCCGTGGCCGACCACTGCGAGGACCTGCCGCTCGCGCAGGGCGGGGCGATGCACGAGGGGATCGTGGCCACCCGGCTCGGCCTCAAGGGGATCCCGGCGGCCGCCGAGGAGATCCACGTCGCGCGCGACTGCATCCTGGCCGAGCTCACCCGCGGCCACGTCCACCTCTGTCATATGAGCACCCGCGGCTCGGTGGACCTGATCCGTCGCGCCAAGGACAAGGGATTGCCCGTGACGGCCGAGGCGACGCCGCACCACTTCACGCTGACCCACGAGCGGTGCGAGGGGTACGACACCAACGCCAAGATGAACCCGCCGCTGCGCGAGGCGGAGGATCGCGAGGCGATCCGCCAGGCGCTCAAGGACGGGACCATCGACGTCATCGCGAGCGACCACGCGCCGCACCACTACGACGCCAAGGAACGCGAGTTCGACGACGCCCCGAACGGCATCCTCGGGCTCGAGACCTCGCTCGGCCTCGCCATCCGCGAGCTGGTGACGCCGGGTTTGCTCACGCTCCCGGAACTCCTCTACCGGATGAGCACCCGGCCGGCCCAGGTGTTCCACCTGCCCGGCGGGACCCTCGCGGTCGGCGCCCCGGCCGACGTGGTGATGTTCGATCCCGAGGTCCGCTGGGTGGTGCGGCCGGAGGAGTTCCGCTCCAAGAGCCGGAACACCCCCTTCGGCGGCGAGACCCTGGTGGGCCGGGCCGACCTCACCCTGGTGGATGGCCGGGTGGTGTGGGAGCGGCCCGCCCGTTGAATCGCGCGGGCGAGCCCGTTTCCTTACATTAGGTAGCAACGACAGCGTCCGTTCCCTGTCCAGGAAGGCCGCCCTACCCCCGAGAGGACCGGTCCGAATGGCGAAGGCCCCTGCCAGCAGCAGCGAATCCCCCGTCGATCGGTTGCTCGCCGAGCGGAACCAGTACGCCCAGTGGCTGCACCGGCTCGACGTGGCCCCCGAGTCGGTGCCCGAGGCCGTGCGCGTCAAGGTGCGGGCCGACTACGAGACCCGCCTGGCCGCGGTGCTCGACGCGCTCCGTCAGCACGCCGACCAGGTGACCCAGCAGCTCGCCGACCACCGCACCCGGCTCGAGGAGCTGGTCGCGAAGGAATCGAACGCCCAGGAGACCCTGGCCGAGGCGGAGCTGCGCCACGCCGTCGGTGAGTATGACGAGGCGCAGTGGCAGAAGCTCCGCGGGGAGACCCACCGGCTGCTGGTGACGGTGCGGGAGGAGAGCGGGAAGATCGTCGAGGAGATCGCGCGGCTCGACGAAGTGGCCCGGCTGATCGCGGCGCCCGCCGCGGCGTCGGCGCCCGCCCCCGCGGCCCCGGCCCCCGCGCCTTCGCCGGCGCCTGCCAAGGCCAAGGCCGAGCCCAAGGCGGCTGCGGCGCCGGCCGCGCCGTCCGAGCCGGTCGAGGAGGCCGAAGCTCCGGCCCCGGCCAAGGGTGGGAAGGCGCCGCGCGAGTCGAGCCGGACGCTCTTCTTCCCGAGCGGGAAGGGGGCGGAGAAGGGGATCGACGAACTCGACTTCCTCAAGTCGGTCGCGCCGGAGGGTGGCGCGGCGGCCGGGGCCGCGCCTGAGCGCAAGGCGAGCACCCGCGCCGCCGAGGCCCCGGCCAAGCGGACTTCGCAGCCGACCGCCGCGGTGCCGGAGCCGGTGGCCGAGCCGATCCCCGCGCCGGTGCGCCCCGAGGTGGCCAAGGCGGATGCTGGCGCTCCCAAGACCCTCAAGTGTGCGGAGTGCGGGACGATGAACCGGCCGACGGAGTGGTACTGCGAGCGGTGCGGGGCGGAGCTGGCCGCGCTGTAGGGTGGTGAGCGGTCAGCGGTCAGTGGACAGTGGTCAGCGGGCTCCCTCGTGATCGGTCGCCGGGGAGCCCGTTCTGCTGGATGGTGGCGGGTCCCTGAACGGACAGCGGGCCCCGACACGATCCCGGTCGGGGCCCGCTCACGACTCACCGCTCACCGCTTACTTCTTCTTCGCGACCGCCTTGGCCAGCCGGCTCTTGAGCCGGGAGGCGGTGTTGCGGTGCACGAGGTTCTTGCGGCCGGCGCGATCGAGCAACCGCGAGGCCTGACGGAGCGCGGCCTCGGCCTCGGCGGCGGACCCGGCGGCACGGACGCTCTTGACGGCGGTGCGCAGGGCGGAACGCTGGGCGCGGTTGCGCAGGGTGGCCTTCTTCGCCTTCCGAAGGGCCTTCTTGGCGGACTGGATTCGCGGCACTGATCCCTCGTAAGCCTGGTGCTGGGTCGGCCCCCCGGCGGGGAGCCCGGTCGAAATCGGCCGTAAAGCTAGGCGCGGCAGCGGCTTCGGTCAAGCGACGGCTTGGTGCCCGGCGTTCCGGGCGTTATTCTTCCGCCCGGCAACCCTTCCGCAAGGAATTCGCACTGAACGATCGCCTCTTGGCGCGGTCCCCGCGCCGGAACATCTTGGTCCGATGACCGGCCCGGCCCCCGTCCCGACGGCCCCGACCACCGCGCTCGGCGCGGATCCCGGGTTCGTCGTCCAGCTCGAGGCCTTCTCGGGCCCGCTCGATCTCCTGCTCCACCTGCTCAAGGAAGAGCAGATCGAGATCGGCGAGATCCCGATCGCGCGGATCGCCGAGCAGTTCCTCCAGGTGATCCACGCGCTCGGCCTCAACCAGGCCGCCGACTACCTCGAGATGGCGGGCCGCCTCCTGCGCCTCAAGGCGCAGATGCTGCTGCCGCGCACCGGCGACGACGACTGGGAGGATCCGCGCCACGAGCTGGTCCGGCGGCTCCTCGAGTACCAGCAGATCAAGGAGATCGTGCGCTGGTTCGAACGGGCGCACGAGCGCCGCTCGCAGCAGTACGCCCGGGCGTACCTGCCGCCGCCGCCGGCGCTCCCGGAACCGCCGCTCACCCTCGACGTCGTCGCGCTCCTCGAGGCGGTGGCCCGGGTCATCGAAGGGATCCCCGACCCGGTGCTGCACCGGGTGGTGCCGCGCCCGCTCGACGTCGAAGGGGCGACCCGCCGGGTGCTCGACCTGCTCGAGACCCGCGACGAGTTCGGGTGGCGTGAGGCCCTCGGACCCCGCCCGACGATCGTGGACGTGCTCTCGACCTTCCTCGCCCTGCTGGAGCTCGCCAAGCACGGGCGCCTCCACGTCTTCCAGCCGGCGCCGTTCGCGCCGATGGTGATCCGCCGTGACGCCGCTCGCCCAGCTGATTGAAGCCGCGCTCTTCAGCGCCGCCCGCCCCCTCACGGTCGAGGAGCTGCAGACCCTCGACGCGGAGGCGTCGCTCGCCGACGTCCGCGCCGCGCTCGACCAGCTGCGTGAGCACTACGACTTCGACCAGCACGCGGTCGAGGTGGTGGAGCTCGCCGGCGGGTTCCAGATCCTGACCCGGCCCCACTTTGCCCAGGCCATCGAGGCGGCCCAGTTCGCGGTCCGGACCCCCAAGCTCACCGGCGCCGCGCTCGAGACGCTCGCGGTCATCGCCTACCGCCAGCCGGTGGGGCGGGCGGAGATCGAGGAGATCCGCGGCGTCAACGCCGGCGGCGTGCTGCGCGCCCTCCAGGAACGGGGGCTCATCGAGGTGGTGGGACGGAGCGAGGCGCTCGGCCGGCCGCTCCTCTACGGCACCACGCCGTACTTCCTCGAGCTCCTCGGCCTCAAGGACCTGGCCGAGCTGCCCCGCGCGGAGGAACTGAGCGTGGCGCTTGAGCCGCCGAAGCCGCCGGAGCAGCCCGCCGACGCCCAGGCCTCGGTCCCGGCCGAACAATGAGCGAGATGCGGCTGCAACGGGCCCTGGCCCAGGCCGGGGTCGCCTCGCGGCGGGCCGCCGAGGCGCTCATCACCGCGGGCAAGGTGCGGGTGGACGGGAAGCCCGCCGTGCTCGGGCAGAAGGTGGACCCCGCCCGCCAGAAGATCACCGTGCAGGGCAAGGCGGTGCGCCCGGTGGCCCGCCGGTGGCTCGCGTTCCACAAGCCGCTCGGCGTGGTGACCACGGCCAGGGACGACGAAGGGCGCCGGACCGTGCTCGACCTGATCCCGAATCCTGCGGGGCTCACCTACGTAGGGCGTCTCGACGTGATGACCACCGGGCTGCTGCTCCTCACCACCGACGGCGAGGCGGTGCACCGGCTCACGCACCCGAAGTACGCGCTGCCGCGGCGGTACACGGCGCTGGTCCACGGCCGGGCCACGGCGGAGCTCGAGCAGCTGGTGCAGCGCCGCTGGATGGTGGACGGGCGGGCCGTGGTCACCGAGCAGGTGCGCGTCCGTCCCGGGCACGAGGGGCGGAGCATCGTGGACGTCACGCTCCGCGAAGGCCGCAACCGGATCGTGCGGAAGTGGTGCGAGGCGATGGGCTGCAAGGTGGACCGCCTGGCGCGCCTGGGCTACGGCCCCGTGCGCCTGGGCGACCTCCCCGTCGGCCGCTCCCGCCCCCTCACCCCGCAGGAGACCAAGGCGCTCTACGCGGCGATCAAGCTGGATGAGGAGCACGAATGAGTCGGTCGTTGGTCATTGGCCGCTGGTCGTTGGGCGTTGGGGGCTGACCCACGGCGGCCGCCCGGCAACCTGCGATCAGCGAACCGCCCCGCCCGACCTCCAACGACCATCGACCAACGACCAACGACCCTCCCATGACCTCCCCCCGTTCCTCCGCCCAGTTCGCCGCCGAGGCCGCGCCTGTCCAGGCCGCGGTGCAGGAGGTGGCGCGTCGCATCGTCGGCCAGGAGGCGATGATCGAGCGCCTGCTGGTGGGGCTGCTCACCGGCGGGCACGTGCTGCTCGAGGGGGTGCCGGGGCTCGCCAAGACCCTCGCGGTGCGGACGCTGTCCGAGATCGTGAGCGCGAGCTTCTCGCGGATCCAGTTCACGCCCGACCTCCTGCCGGCGGACGTGATCGGCACGATGGTCTTCGACCAGAAGACCTCCGAATTCACGGTCAAGAAGGGCCCGCTCTTCGCCCACGTGATCCTGGCCGACGAGATCAACCGCGCCCCGGCCAAGGTCCAGGCGGCGCTGCTCGAGGCGATGCAGGAGCATCAGGTGACGATCGGCGGGACGGCCTACCACCTTCCGGAGCCGTTCCTGGTCCTCGCCACCCAGAACCCGATCGAGAGCGAGGGCACCTACCCGCTCCCCGAGGCGCAGCTGGACCGGTTCCTGCTCAAGGTGCGGGTCGGCTATCCCACCCGCGAGCAGGAGCGCGAGGTGCTGCTCCGGATGAGCGGCGGACAGGCGATCCCGGTCAGCAAGGTGCTCGACCCGGCCGGCATCCTGGCGGCGCGCGACGCGGTCCGCTCGGTGTACGTGGACCAGAAGCTGGTGGACTACATGGTGGACCTGGTCCGGGCCACGCGCGACCCCGGGCTCGTCGGGCTCCACGACCTGAAGCCGCTGGTGGCCTTCGGCGCCTCGCCCCGCGCGTCGCTGGCGCTGGCGCAGACGGCCCGGGCCCACGCCTTCCTCCGGGGTCGCAACTACGTGGTCCCCGAGGACGTCAAGGCGATGGCCCCCGACGTCCTCCGCCACCGGCTGGTGCTCACCTTCGAGGCCGAGGCCGAGGAGGTGGATTCCGACCGCGTGGTGTCGCGGGTGCTGGAGGCGGTGGCGGTGCCCTGACGGCGGCGAGCCGACCGCTCACCGCTCACCGTGGTGGACCCCGTATGCCCCCCATCTCTCCCGCCGTCCTCAAGCAGGTCAAGCGACTCGAACTCCGGAGCCGCGGGCTCGTGACCGCGCTCTTCGCGGGCGAGTACCGCTCCGTCTTCCGCGGGCAGGGGATGGAGTTCGCCGAGGTGCGCGCTTACGAGGAAGGCGACGACTTCCGCACCATCGACTGGAACGTCTCCGCGCGGCTCGGCGCCCCGTTCGTCAAGACATTCACCGAGGAGCGCGAGCTCACGCTGCTCCTCATCGTGGACCAGTCGGGCTCCACCCGCTTCGGCCATCCGGTCACCAAGGCCGCGCTTGCGGTCGAGGTCTCCGCCGTGCTGGCGCTCGCCGCGGCCAAGCACAACGACCGGGTCGGCGCGCTGCTCTTCAGCGACGACGTGGAGCGGGTGATCCCCCCCGCCAAGGGGCGGCGGCACGCGCTCCGGGTCATCCGCGACCTGGTCGCCTTCGCCCCCGCCGGCCGGCGGACCAACCTCGCGGCCGCGCTCTCCTACGCGAACCGCCTCCTCCATCATCGCAGCATCGTGGTGGTCCTGTCCGACTTCGCGGCGGCGGGGTGGGAGGCGCCCCTCCGCCGGCTCGCCGCCCGCCACGAGGTCGTGGCCGTGACGGTGGACGACGCGCGCGAGCGCGACCTCCCCGACGCCGGATGGGTGGAGCTCGAGGACCAGGAGACCGGCGACCGGACGCTGGTGGACGCGGGGGACGCGCGGGTGCGGGCCCGGGTGGCGTTGCTGGCCGACCGGCGCCGGGCGGAGCGGGCGCGGGCCCTCGCCTCCGCCGGGGTGGACCAGGTGCCGCTCGCGACCGACCGCGAGTACGCGCCGGCGCTCCACCGCGCGTTCGCCCGCCGGGCGCGCCGGATCGCGCGCCGATGATCGCGCTCCTCCTCCTGCTGCAGGGCCGCCCGCCGACGGTCGGCGACACGGTGTGGCTCACCCGTGTGGTGAGCGTCCCGGCCGGCGCCACGGTCCGCGCGCCCGCGTGGACCCCCGACAGCGGCGACGTGGAGTCGCTCGGCCCGGCCGTGGTGGTGCGGACCGGGACGATGGCCGAGATCCGCTACCCGGCCGTGGCCTGGTCGCCGGGGAGCCACACCGTCACGCTCCCCGGGCCGGTGCTGTTCGCCCCGGGGGGCGCCGTGGACTCGCTCCCCGCCGCGCCGGTGACCGTCGTGGTCGCGAGCATCCTCCCCGATTCCCTGCGCGACTCGGGCTTCGCCGTGCAGCCGCCGGCGGCGGCGATACCCGCCCGGGAGACCAGCGGCCAGCCGCTCCTCCTCTGGCTGGCCGGCGCCGCTCCGGTCGTACTCCTCATCCTGTTCCTCGGCCGGCCGCGGCCGCGCCCCGCGCCGGCGCCGCCGGCGCCGTCCGTGGCCGAGCCGCCGGTGGCCCGCTGGGC
>CAMLHU010000089.1 GCA_946479825.1 uncultured Gemmatimonadota bacterium | reverse complement strand
CGACGCCCAGCGCCCCCAGCGAGAGCGCCGCGAGGGCACGGCCGCTGGGGGCCGGGCGGTCGGCGTCGCTCACCGGGTCAGGCTCCGGCCGGCAGGGCGCGGCGGCCGGCGACGGCGGTCACGAGGATGGCGGTGATGATGACGGCGGAGCCCACGCACCAGCGGCAGATGGCGTGGAGGACGAAGAGCTCGACGGACGTGAGGTAGAGCGTAAAGGCGAAGCCGAGCCCCGCGCCGAGCAGCACGAGGGTGTCGGCCCAGTGCCGCCGCTCGCCCCCGGCCTGGATCCCGGCGAGGGAGAGGCCGAGGAGGAGGGCGTAGCCGATCACGCCGTAGAGGGCCACTTCGACGCCGAGGAAGCGGGCCCACGGGCTCATCTGCACGGCCTCGCACGCGCCGGTGCCGCAGGCGAGGGTGCCGATGCGGCCGATCTTGTAGAGATACAGGTACAGCGCCAGGAAGAACCCCGCGAGGCTCAGGAGCCCCGTGATCATCCGGTGCTTCACTTGGACCTGGGCTTGGGCTGGGCGGCGATCAGCGAGTCCACCAGCCGCGCGATGTCGTCGGAGTTCATGTTCTGCGTCCCCGAGTACAGCCGGCCCGCGATGAGGAACGTCGGCGTGGCGTCCACCCCGAGCTTGATCCCCTCCTCGGAGCTGGCCTGGATGCGGCCGGCGTAACGCGCGGTCTTCATGCAGTCGTCGTATTTCGCGAGGTCGAGCCCCACCTGTCCGGCGTAGCCGCGGATCTTGTCCGGGGCGTCGGACGAGAAGGCCCACTGGCTCTGCCAGGCGAAGAGCGCCTCGTGCATCGGCCAGTACTTCCCCTGCTCGTCGGCGCAGGCGGCGGCGTGCGACGCGACCCGGGTCCACTTGTGGATCTGGTCGAGGGGGAAGTCGCGGTAGCGCCACTGCACCTTGCCGGTGCGGATGAGCTGCTCCTTGACGTACGGGAACTGGACCCCGTCCCAGCTGGCGCAGAGCGGGCACTGGTAGTCGCCGTACTCGGTGATCTTGACCGGCGCCGAGTCGGAGCCGAGCAGGTAGCCGTGGAACCCGGAGGTGTCCGCGGCGGTCACGAGCACGTTGGCCGGGATGCTGATGGCCGGCGTCCGCATCATCAGCCAGCCGATCAGGCCGATGCCGATCACCGCGAGCGCGCCGAGCGCGCCGTAGAACCGCTTCATTCCTCCCGCCGCCTGCGCCATGGCTGGTCGTCCTCTCCGTCGTCGTCCGGCACCCAGCCGGCATCGCGCGCCTCCTCGACGAGGCGGCGATGGTCGGCCAGTTCCGGCGTGTCGTAGGTCTTCCGCACTTCGTAGTGGAACAGCTCGCTCCGCGCCTCGCCGAGAAGGCGCAGAAGCTCCGGCACCCGGGCAAGCAGCTCGCCGCGGCGTTCGAGGGACTGGATCAGCTCGGCCAGCGCGCGCAGGCGGGCCCGCAGGGCCGCCTCGCGATCGTCACCGTACGTCTGGTCGTGCTCCGACATCGCCCAAGTCCCTCTCCGCCGCCCGGGGCGGCCGCCGGGGAATCTAATCGGGCCCGGCGCACCGCACCCCCTCCACCCGAGGGCCCCTTCCTTATATATTGCTCAGGCGAAGCGACCCCATATTGTGCAAGGAGTGCTGTGAATGTCCAAGAAGAAGCCTCGGCGTCCGACCTCCGGCCCGTCCGCCTTTGACCAGGCGCGGGACGAGCTCTTCAGCCACATCCTGCGCTGCGGAGTGCTGGAGGCCGAACCCGAGCATCAGAAGGATTGGTTCGACGATACGATGCTCTACCTCGCGGAGCGCTACGAAGAGCTCACCGAGGAAGAGCTGACGCAGGTCCGGACCCTCGGCGAGCGGTACTGCCAGCCGGTGGTCTCCCGGATCCCGCAGGCCGTCGGCGCCACCGCCGAGTAACCGCGTCGTCGTCGTGACCCAGCGCGGCGTCCTGCTCCGGCGGGGCGCCGCGCCGTCGTTTCACCCCCGCCAGCGCCACCCGACGGCAACGCGCACCCCGCCCCCCACGCCGACCTCCACCACCCACCCTCGCCGCGCCCCCGGCGCCCCCTCGAGCCCGACCACCGCCAGCAGCCAGGCCTGACCCGCCGGCCCCGACTCGGCGGCGAGCCCGCCCCCGGCGTAGAGCGCAGGGCCGCGGGTCCGCGCGGGGTCGAGGAGGAAGTGCGCCGCGAGCTCCCCCCGGACCACCGCGGCGTCGCGCGCCGCGGCGAGCGCGGTGCCCGCCACCCGGAGCCGCTCCGTCGGGCGGAACGCCAGCGTCGCGCCGCCCCCGGCGAACCCCGGATGCCCGGCGAGGGCCACCAGGGTGACGCCGGCCTCGTGCCGCACCTGGGCGGCGAGGGGACCCGCGGCGAGCGGCAGCAGGAGCGCCGCGCGGAGGACCCGGCTAGTCCAGCCGCAGGTCATAGGTGACCGCGATGTCCCCCGCGAGCGAGTGCAGCACCGAGCAGTACTTCTCGATCGAGAGGTCGATCGCGTGGCGCGCCTTGGTCTCGTCGAGCCCGGCGCCCGCCATCCGGTAGGTGAGGTGGATGGCGACGTACCGGCGGGGCTCGGCCTCGCGCCGGGTCCCGGCCACCTCCACCGCGAGCTTGGTGAGCTCGACCCGCTTCTTCCGGAGCACGACGACCACGTCGCTCGCGGTGCAGCCCGCCGCGGCGAGGAGCAGGGTGAGCATCGGGCCCGGCGCGGACGCGTTGTCGCCGTCGAGGAAGCTCTTCGGGCCGTTCGGCTCCCCGCCGGCGAAGCGGAGGTCGCCCAGCCAGTCGAGGGTGACGTGCTTGATCTCCTGCGGCATCGGGGTTCTCCGGTCAGGCGCCGAGCGGTCGCCGGTCGAGCGGCGCCGCGCGGGCGTAGTCGTAGATGGCGTAGAGGGCCACGGCGCCCGTGGCCCAGGTGAGCGGCTGGAGCAGGCGCGAGTCGGCGATGAACGCGACCAGCGTGAGGACCTGCAGGACGGTGACCGCCTTGCCGCCGAGCCGGGCGGGGATGGCCGACGGCCGGTCGAAGAGCGCGGTATAGAGGAAGGCGGCCGTGGCGACGAGGTCGCGGATGAGCGCCGCGACCACCTCGTACCAGGCGAGCCGTCCGCTGGCGAGCACGACGCCGAAGGCGGCGGCCATGAAGAGCTTGTCGGCCACCGGATCGAGCACCGACCCGAAGCGCGACCCGCCGGTGCGGCGGGCCAGCCAGCCGTCCACCATGTCGGTGAGGGCGGCGGTGGCGAGGATGGCGAGCCGGGCGGCGGCGCCCGGGACCGCGACGAACGCCGCGGCCAGCGGCAGGCGCGCCACGGTGAGGAGGTCCGCGGGGCCGACCGACGCGCGCTCTTGCCGGGGTTCCGGGCTCGGACTAGTTTCGGTCACCCGTCCTCGAGGCAGGGCCTGCCGTGGCGACGCACATCGAACTGCTCAGGAAGACCGCGATCTTCGCCGACCTGGACGACGGGGAGCTCGCGCGCGTCGCCGAGATCTGCAAGGAACAAAAGTACAACGCCGGGGCGTCCATCTTCAAAGAGGGCGAGCCGGGCAACCGGCTCTTCGTCATCGGCGCGGGCGAGGTGCGGATCAGCCGCACGGTGCCGGGTGCCGGCGAAGAGGCCCTCGCGGTGCTCCCCACCGGCGCCTGCTTCGGCGAGATGTCGGTGTTCGACCGCTCGGAGCGCTCCACCGACGCGATCGCCCACTCGCCCTGCACCCTGCTCACCATCACCCGGCCGGAGTTCGAGCTCCTGCTCGACTTCAACCGCGACATCGCCTACAAGGTGCTCTGGGCGGTGACCCGCCTGCTCTCCGCCCGGCTCCGCGCGACCAACGACAACCTGCGGTCGCTGCTCGCGATGTCGATGTTCTAGGCCGCCGGCCCCGCCGCCGTCCCCCGATGCCGGCCTCCTTCGTCCACCACCACACCGAACTCACCGCGCTGGGCGGGCCCAAGCTCGCCGACCCAGACGCGCTCGCGGGCCTGGTAATCGCCGGGGCCTGCGGGGTCGGCCTGCTGGGGCACGGGCCGCCGGTGGCGCGCTCGGGCCCCCGCGGCGTGGCGGTGGTGCTGGTCGGCCACGGCGGTCACCTGGCGCTCCACACCATCCCCGACGAGGGGCGCGCCGTTCTCGACCTCGTGGTCCCCGCCCCCGCCACTCCGCAGCGGGCGGTCGAGATCATCACCCGGCGGCTGACGCTGTAGCGGCCGCCGCCAGCGCGGTCACCCCCCGCACCACCCCTTCGCCCCGCCGCGCCGGATCGAGATACCGGCGCGCCACCTCGAGCACCTGCTCGCCGGTCACCGCCCGATACTCGGCCCCCGGGTCGGCCAGGTCGCCGAGCCCCCGCCCCGCGAACCACGCCTCGACGATCTCCGCCAGTACCGCGCCCGCGCTCTGCCGCGCCACCTCCGCCTGCCCGGCGAGGTAGTTCCGCGCCTGGTCGAGCTCCCGCCCGGAGGGCGGCGCCTCGGTGAAGCGGGCCAGCTCGACCAGCATCTGCTCGCGGGCTTCCTCCTCCCGCGCCGGCGAGGTGGCGATGTAGGTCGCGAGCGCGCCGCCGCGGGCGCGGGGCCACGCGGTCGCGAGCACGGTGTACGCCAACGACCGCCGGTCGCGCAGCGCCTCGAACAGCCGCCCGCCGAGCCCGCTCGCCACCGCGGCCCAGACCTCGGCGGCGGCTCGGTCGGCGTCGCGCCGCGCGGGGCCGGGGAAGACCATCGCGAAGGCCGACTGCTGCTTGTCCCGCCGCTCCACCGTGGGCGTCGCGACGCCGGCCCAGGCCAGCGCCTCGCGGACGTCGGGCCGCCCGGCGATCCCGCCCCGGTCGAACGCCGCGGCGAGCTCCCCGGCCAGCCGGTCGGGCGCCACGTCGCCCACGGCGACGACGATCGGCCGCACCCCCGCCACCATCTCGTGGTGCCACTCGCGCACCGCCGCAGCGGTGAGCCCCCGCACGCTCTCCACCGACCCGCCCACCGGCAACCCGTAGCCGCGCGGGCCGAACGCCGCGCGGAAGGCGAGCTGGAACGGATAGCGGAACATGTCGTCGGCCTGCTGGCGGGCCTCCTCCTCGAGCAGCGCGCGCTCGGTCTCCACGTCGGCGTCGCGCAGGGCGGGCTCGGCCCAGGCGTCGCGCAGGAGCAGCGCGGCCTCGCCGGCGCGTTCCGCGAGGGCGGAGATGCCGAGCCCCACCCAGTCGCTCGAGGCGACCGGAGCGAGCGACCCGCCCAGGCGTTCGCACGCGAGCGCCAATGCCGCGGCGTCGAGGCCACCGGCCCCGCGGATCGCCGACCGCACGGCCAGCGCGGCGATGCCGGCGTCGGTCGGGGTCTCCCACTGCGTCCGCGCGCCGTACACCCCGAGCGACACCAGCGGGATCCCCCGCTTCCGGCGCACCAGCAGGTCCGCGCCGGCCAGGGGCACGTGGAGCACCTCGGCGGTGACGCGGCCGGTCGCAGCTCGCGCGGCCGGCGCCGGGCGCGCGGGCGTGGGCGCGGCGGCGGGACGGGACGGGATCGGTGACAGGAACGCCGCCTCCACCCGCGGCACGTCCACGTCCGGCACGCCGCCGTGCGGGAGCGACGCCACCACCGACACCCGGTCCGCCTGCAGGCGCTCGGCCACCGCGGTCCGCACCTCGTCTGCGGTCACCGTGAGCAGCCGGCGGTACTCCTCCTCCAGCACCTGCACCCCGCCCAGCGCCTCAGCGCCTGCGAGCGCCGACGCGCGACCTTCATATGACTCGAACTGCCGGGCCCAGCGCGCCCGCAGGAGGGTCACGGCGCGTTCGAGTTCGACCTCGGACGGCCCTTCGGCGCCAAGCCGGCGGACTTCCGCGGCGATGCCGTCGAGCATCGCGACGGTGCGCCCCGGCTCGCCGTCGGCGTGGATGGCGAAGACGCCGACATCGCCCTGGGCGTAGTGCCAGGCGCCGACCGACGTCGCGATCCCCGGCTCACGGAGCCGCCCGTAGAGCCGGCTTCCGCGCCCGGCGGCCAGCACCGCGGCGGCGACGTCGAGCGGCGTCTCCTGCGGGTCGAGCGGCGGCACGCCGCGCCACGCCACGACCAGGTCGGCCTGGGTCACGTCGGCGCGGAGGGTGCGGGCGCGGACGCCGGTGCGGGGGGGCTCGACCGGTCCGGCGGGGACGTCGGTGGGGCGGGCCGGCCAGGCGGCGTAGGCCTCGCGCGCCGCGGCCAGCATCTCCTCTTCGGGGCGCGCGCCGACCACGGCGACGATCACCCGCTCCGGCGCATACCGCGAGAGGTAGTAGCCGCGCAGGTCCGCGGCGGTGAACTGCGCGAGCGCCGTCTCCTCGCCGATCCGCCAGCGGCGGATGCGGTGGCGGTCGAAGAGCAGCTCGTGCACCGTCTCGGCGGCGACCGCCGAGGGGGTGTCGCGCTTGCGGCGCGCCTCCTCGATGATCACCCGGAGCTCGCGGGCGAGCTCGTCGGCGTCGAGGGTGGCGCGCTGGAGCGCGTCGGCCTGGATCTCGAGCGCCTGGCGGAGGTTCCGGGCGGGGAGCACCGCGTAGTAGAGCGTCCGGTCGTAGCTGGTGCTGGCGTTGAGGTAGCCGCCCAGCGCCTTGGTCTCCCGGGCGATCGCCCCGACGCCGCGGGTCGGCGTCCCCTTGAAGAACATGTGCTCGAGCACGTGCGAGAGCCACACCCATTCGTCGGGCTCGTCGAAGAAGCCGGCGCGGACGTGGGTCACGACCGCGGCCACGGGGGCGCTGTCGTCGCGCTGGACCAGCAGGGTGAGGCCGTTGGGGAGGACCTCGCGGCGGACGCCGGCGGTCCAGGTCGTAGTGGCGGGGGCGGGGGCGGATCGGCTCATGGTCGGATAGTAAACGGAACGGGCGCCCGGTGGGGCGCCCGTCGGCGGAGGGGGAGCGGTCCGGCGGTCAGTGGACGATCCGCAGGACTCCCGCTTCCGCGCTGCCGCGGATGAAGGCCTCCGCGTCGGTCAGGGGGATGACCACGCCGGTCTCGGTGGCGCCGCGGCGGGCCACCGAGCCCATGTAGTCGGCCAGCGACGCGCCGGACCACTCGCCGTCGGCGTCCTTCATCTGCAGGAGGATCTCGTCCCAGCTGCCGCGGAAGCTCCGGCCGTTGAGGCCCGTCACCTGGTGGACCTCGCTCGTCCCGGGGCGCTTCTGCATCCCCTGCAGCTCGGTGAGGAGGGTGCCGAAGAGCTCGAGCTGGTGCGGATCGCGCACCGTCCCGTCGGGCTGCTGCGACTCGATCTCGGCCAGCAGCATCTCGACGCCGTCGGGCTCGCCCGCCACCTCGCCCAGTCGCGCGAGCCAGGGCGCGAGCTCCGGGTCGTCGTCGGGGAGGCGGTAGATCGTCTTCTTGAGCTCGATGTAGCGCCAGATGCCGAGCTCGTCGAAGTGGTCGTCGGCGCGGGTGCGGTCGAGCTGGTGGAGCGCCGCCTCGGACTCGCCCCGGTCGTACAGCATGTTGGCGAGATAGATCCGCGCCTCGGCGAACTCCTGGTCGATCTCGAGCGCGCGCCGGAGCCAGTAGATGGCCTGGCTGTCGAGCCCCAGGCGGTGGGCGGCGTAGCCCACGCAGGCGGCGGCCTCCGGCGAGTCGGGCTGCGCGCCGATGGCGAGCTCGAAGAACCGGTGGGCCGACTGCATCAGCCCCTCGCGGAAGAGCGCCCGGCCGATCTGCAGCATCAGCTCGTGGTCGTCCTCGAAGCCGAGCGCGAGGATGTGCTCGAACTGGGCGAGGGCGAGGTCGTGCGCGCCGAACTTGAGGAGCACTTCGCCGTACCCGGCGAGGGCGTCTTCGTGGTCGGGATCGAGGACCGTGGCGGTCTCGAAGGCGCGCCGCGACCAGGCGAACTCTTCGCGGGCGAGGTGGGCATAGGCGACGCCGACGTGGAGTTCGACGGCGTTGGGATAGAGGGCGAGACCTTCGCGGAGCAGCGCTAGTGCGTCATCGTACCTGCCTTCGTTGTACAGCTGGTGGGCCTGTTCATCGTAGTCGTCGGAACTCATGAACGGATCCGACATCGGCAGGCGCTCCTTGGCGGGGCGTGTAGGACTAAGCTAGGAAAGTGTGCGGGCCGGGGCAAGAGAGGGGATGGGAGAGAGGAGACGGGAGCCGGGAGAGAGGAGACGGGAGGGGAGTAGAAGAGGAGAGGAAGAGGGGAGGAGGAGAAGAAGAGGGGACGGGAGAGGTGAGACGGGAGACGGGTGGGCAGCGGGCGACGGGCGACGGTGTTCGCAGGAGGGC
>CAMLHU010000088.1 GCA_946479825.1 uncultured Gemmatimonadota bacterium | reverse complement strand
GGTGTACCTGACCGTGGGCGGACGGACGGCCAAGGACCTCCTCGAAGAGGCGGCGAAGAACGCGACCGCCGTGGTGGCCGTCGGCGCCTGCGCCCACTGGGGCAGCGTCCAGGCCGCGCGGCCCAACCCCACCGGCGCGGTCGGCGTCTCGCGCCTCGTGACCGACAAGCCGGTGGTCAACATCGCCGGGTGCCCGCCGATCGGCGACGTGATCACGGCCACGCTGGTGCATTACCTCACCTTCGGCCGGATGCCCGAGCTGGACGCCGACGGCCGGCCGCTCTTCGCCTACGGCGCGCGCATCCACGACCAGTGCACCCGTCGCGCCAACTTCGACGCCGGCCAGTTCGTCGAGAAGTTCGACGACGAGGCGGCCCGCAAGGGATGGTGCCTCTATCACGTCGGGTGCAAGGGGCCGGAGACGTTCTCGCCCTGCCCGATCTTCCTCTGGAACGGGAAGACCAGCTGGCCGATCGGGGCGGGACACCCGTGCCTCGGCTGCACCGAGCGGAACTTCTGGGATACGATGACGCCCTTCTATGGTCGGCTCCCGAACGTGGGCGGCTTCGGCGTCGAGCGCTATGCCGACACCATCGGCGCCGCGCTCGCGGTCGGCGCCACCGCGGGCGTGGTGGCGCATGCCGTCGCGACCGGCGTCCACCAGGTCCGGGAGCGCCGCAAGGGCAAGGAGCTTCCCGTCGTGAACCAGCCGCCCGCGCCGAAGGGGGAGTGAGATGGCCACCACCAGGGTCGTCGTCGACCCCATCACCCGGATCGAGGGCCACCTCCGCATCGAGGCGCAGGCCGACCAGGGGAGGATCACCAAGGCCTGGGCCACCTCCACCCAGTTCCGGGGCATCGAGACCATCATGGAGGGGCGCGACCCGCGCGACGCCTGGGCCTTCACCCAGCGCATCTGCGGGGTCTGCACCGTCGTCCACGCGGTCGCCTCGTGCCGGGCCGTGGAAGACGCGCTCGACATCCGCATCCCGCCCAACGCCAACCTGATCCGCAACCTGATCCACGGGATGCAGTTCGTGCAGGACCACGTGATCCACTTCTACCACCTGCACGCGCTCGACTGGGTGGACGTGGTGAGCGCGCTCTCGGCCGATCCGGCGGCCACCGCGAAGCTGGCGAGCGGACTCTCGCCGTGGCCCAACAACTCGGCCACGTATTTCGCCGAGGTCCGCGACCGGCTCAAGGGGTTCGTCGGGTCGGGCCAACTCGGGATCTTCACCAACGGCTACTGGGGGCACCCGGCGTACAAGCTCCCTCCCGAGGCCAACCTGATGGCGGTGGCGCACTACCTCGAGGCGCTCGACTGGCAGCGCGACGTCATCCGGCTCCACACCATCTTCGGCGGGAAGAACCCGCACCCGAATTTCCTGGTCGGCGGGATGGCCTCGGCCATCAACCTCGACGCCCGCGCGACGATCAACGCCGAGCGGCTCACCGACATCCACGACCTCATCGTGCGGAGCCAGCGGTTCGTCGAGCAGGTGTACTGGCCCGACCTCGTGGCCATCGCGGGGTTCTACAAGGACTGGGGCGCCATCGGCGGGGGGACCGGCAACTATCTGGCCGTCGGCGAGTTCCCCGACTCCGACGTGCGGGACCTCGATTCCCTCTACTTCCCCCGCGGCATCGTGCTCGGCAAGGACCTGACCCGGGTCTGGCCCTACGACCAGAAGCTGGTCCAGGAATACATCACCAGCTCGTGGTACGAATATTCGAAGGGCGACGACGCCGGGCTCCACCCGTGGGACGGCGAGACCAAGGCGAAGTACACCGGGCCCAAGCCCCCGTGGTCGTACCTGCACGACCAGGCCAAGTACTCGTGGATGAAGTCCCCGCGGTACGACGGACGCCCGATGGAGGTCGGGCCACTCGCCCGGATGCTGGTGGCGTTCGCCGCCGGGCAGAAGGACGTCCGGGGGATGGTCAAGGAGGTGCTCGACCGGCTCGACGTCGGCCCGGCGGTGCTCTTCTCGACGCTCGGCCGCACCGCCGCCCGCGGGATGGAGACGGTCCTCCTGGCCCGGCGCCTCAGCCATTGGTACGACGCCCTGGTGGCCCGGATCAAGGGCGGCGACGTCCGGACCCACAACGGCGACAAGTGGGAGCCCTCCACCTGGCCCAAGACCGCGCAGGGGTACGGCTACCTCGACGCCCCGCGCGGCGCGCTCGGGCACTGGGTCCGGATCGCGGACGGGAAGATCGAGCGGTACCAGTGCGTGGTGCCGAGCACGTGGAACTGCTCTCCGCGCGACAAGGAGGGGCAGCCCGGGGCGTACGAGGCGGCGCTGATGGATCACCACCCGCTGGCCGACCCGGCGCGACCGATCGAGATCCTCCGCACCATCCACTCGTTCGATCCCTGCATGGCGTGCGGGGTCCACGTGCTCGACGCGACCGGCCAGCCCGTGACCGAGGTCCGGGTCCAATGACGCCGCGCGCTGCCCGCCTTCCGCGCGCCCACCCGGTGACATTGGGCCGCAAGGTGCCGCCCGCGTCGGGCGAGTACCACTGGGTGTACCTCTGGGGGTGGCCCCTCCGCGCGATGCACTGGATCGCCGCCGGGTGCATCGTGGTGCTCGCCGCGACCGGCCTCTACATCGGCCGGCCGGCCTTCCTCGCGACCGGGGAGGGGATCCGGTCCGGGTTCTTCATGGGGTGGATCCGGTTCATCCACTTCGCCGCGGCGGGGACCCTGGTGGCCACGGCGGTGGTGCGCCTCTACTGGCTGGTGGCCGGCAATCGCTTCGAGCGGTTCCGCGCCCTCTTCCCGATCCGCCGGCGCGACTGGGTCAACCTGGTGCGGCAGGTGAAGTACTACCTGCTGATCCACCCGGAGCGCGCGCCCCACTATCTCGGCCACAACCCCCTGCAGCAGTTCTCGTACACCGGCGTGTACCTGGTCGCCGCCTGTCAGGCCGCCACCGGGTTCGCACTCTACGGGCAGGCGGCCCCCGGGGGGTTCTGGTACTCGCTCACCGAGCCGCTGGTCCTCGCCGCCGGCGGGATCCAGGTGGTCCGCGTGGTCCATCATCTCCTGACGTGGGTGTTCCTGGTCTTCATCCCGATCCACGTCTACCTGAGCCTGCGCGCGGACCTGCTGGAGCGCGGGGGGACGGTCTCCTCGATCATCACGGGGGGACGGTTCGTGAGCGTTGACGAGACGTTCGTCGATGACTGACGGCCCGGTGGTGGTCATCGGCCTCGGCAACCCGCTGATGGGCGACGACGGCCTGGGCCTCGCCGCGCTGGACCGGCTGGACCGCGGGTGGGATCCGGGGCCCGGCGTGGTCCTGGTGGACGGGGGGACGTGGGGGATGAACCTCCTCCCGATGATCGAGGACGCCGGTCGCCTGGTGCTGCTCGACGCCATCGACACCGGCACCACGCCGGGCACCCTGGTCGAACTCGATCGGCCGCAGATTCCGCGCTACCTGGCCACCAAGATCTCGCCGCACCAGGTGGACCTGCGGGACGTGCTCGCGCTGGCGGAGCTGCGCCGCACCCTCCCGGACGACACGGTGGCGGTCGGGCTCCAGCCCGCCCGGGTGGCGCTGGGCGACACGCTCAGCTCCGTGGTGGCGGCGGCGCTGCCGACGCTGGTGGAGCGCGTCGCCCAGATGCTCGCGGAACGGGGATCGCCGTGCCGCGCGCGGGAGCCCGTGCATGCATGAACTGAGCGTCGCGCTCGAGGTCTGCCGGATGGCGGAAGAGCGTCTCGGCCCGGTGGGGGCCGGGACGCTCACGAGCCTCGCGGTGGTGGTGGGCGACGACGCCGGGGTCGAGCCCGGCAATCTCAGCTTCTGGCTCGAGACGCTGCTCACGGAGCCGCCCTTCCGCGGGGCCCACGCCGTGATCGAGCGGCGGGCCGGGGCGGAGCTGCGGCTGGCCTACCTGGAGGTGGACGATGCCCGTCCGCACGATCGAGGTCCGTGAACGGGTGATGGCGCGGAACGACGCGCTCGCGGCCGGCGTGCGCGCCCGCTTGCGCGAGGCGGGCGTGCCCGCGCTCAACCTGGTCTCGGGCCCCGGGGCGGGGAAGACCCTCCTCCTCGAGCGCACCCTGGCCGCGCTCGGCGACGAACTCCGGCTGGCGGTCGTCACCGGCGACGTCCAGACGCAGAACGACGCCGACCGGCTGGCCCGCCACACCGACCGCCTGGTCCAGGCCGTGGTGACCCACGGCGCCTGCCACCTCGACGCCCGCCAGGTGGGCGACGCCCTCGACGCGGTGGACCTCGCCACGACCGACCTGCTGTTCATCGAGAACGTCGGCAACCTGGTCTGCCCCGCCAACTGGGACCTGGGCGAGGACGCCAAGGTGGTGCTCTTCCCGGTCACCGACGGCGAGGACAAGCCGGCCAAGTACCCGGCGATGTTCCGCCACGCGCGCTATGCCGTCTTCACCAAGCTCGACCTGCTGCCGCACGTGCCGTTCGACCTCGACCGCGCGATGGCCGAGGCGCGCGCTACGAATCCGGACCTGGAGTTCGTCCTGACCTCGTCGCTGGTCGAGGGCGGGCTGGACGACTGGTTCGCCCTGGTGCGGCGGGTGGCCGCCGGGCGGCCCGCGTGATCGCGGTGCGCGACCGGGGGGACCGCCTGGCGCTGGAGCTGCGGGTGACCGGCGTGGTCCAGGGCGTCGGCTTCCGGCCGTACGTGCACCGGCTGGCGGCCCGTCACGGCCTCGCCGGCTGGGTCCGCAACACCTCCGGCGAAGTGCGCCTCTGGGTCGAAGGGCCGGCCGGGGCGGTGGAGGCGTTCGTGGGCGAGCTGCCCCGAGAGGCCCCGCCGCTCGCCCGGATCGACGCCCTCGAACGGGCCGACCGCGCGCCGATGTCGGTGCGGGGCTTCGCGATCCTCGAGAGCGAGGTCGAGCCCGGGCGGCGCCAGCCGGTCTCCCCCGACGCGGCCATCTGCCCGGCCTGCGAGGCCGAGCTCTTCGACCCGGCGGACCGGCGGTACCGGTATCCGTTCATCACCTGCACCGACTGCGGTCCGCGGTTCACGGTCATCCAGGCGATGCCGTACGACCGGGCGCGGACCAGTATGTCGGCGTTCCAGCAGTGTCCCGAGTGTGCGGGCGAATACGCCGCCCCCGGCGAGCGCCGGTACCATTCGGAGACGAACAGCTGCCCGGCGTGCGGGCCGCGGATCTGGTACGAGGATCCGGCGGTGCCGGGACGCGAGGTGGAGGGGGAGGACGGGCTTGCCCGGGCGGCAGCCCTGTTGCGGGGCGGCGGGATCCTCGCGATCCGGGGACTGGGCGGATTCCACCTCGCCGTGGATGCCACCGACGCCCCGGCCGTCGCCCGGCTCCGCCAGCGGAAGGCCCGCGAGGCACGGCCGTTCGCGGTGATCGTCCGGTCGCTGGCGGAGGCGGAGCGCCTCGCCCGGGTGACCGACGAGGAGGCGACCCTCCTCAGCTCCCGTGAACGGCCCATCGTTCTGCTCGAGCGGAGGGACGACGCCCCCCTTGCCGAGGGGGTGGCACCGGGGGTCTCCACGATCGGGGTGATGCTCGCCTATACCCCCCTGCATCACCTGCTGCTGCACGACGTCGGCCGCCCGCTGGTGATGACGAGCGGCAACCGGAGCGAGGAGCCGATCGCGACCGGCACCCACGAGGCCCGGGCCCGCCTGCGCGAGATCGCCGACGGATTCCTGCTCCACGACCGCGAGATCGTCGCCCGCTATGACGACTCGGTCGTCCGCCGCGCTGGGAGCGAGACGGTGATGCTCCGCCGGTCGCGCGGGTACGCCCCGCTGCCGATCCCGGTGCCGGTCGCGTCACCTCGCCCCCTGGTCGCGGTCGGCCCGCACCTCAAGAACACCTTCACGCTCCTCGCCGGGAACGAGGCCTACGTCAGCCAGCACATCGGCGACCTGGACTCGCTCGAGACCCTTCGCCACTTCCGCGACACCCTCTCGGCGTGGCGTGACCTCTTCGGCATCGACCCGATGGTCGCGGTCCGCGACACCCACCCCGGCTACCTCTCCACCCGGCTCGCCGACGAGATGGGATTGCCGGAGCTGATCGCGGTGCAGCATCACCACGCCCACATCGCGGCGGTGCTGGCAGAGCACGGTCGGACCGATCCCGTGGTGGGGCTGGCCTTCGACGGCACCGGGATCGGCGATGACGGGTGCGTGTGGGGGGCGGAGACGCTGGTGGCGGACCTGACCGGGTATCGGCGCGCCGGGCATCTGCGGTACGTGCCCCTGGCGGGCGGCGACGTGGCGGCCCGCCAGCCGTGGCGGGTGGCGCTTGGCTACCTGACGCTCGAGCCTGGAGCGGCCGCGGCGTTCGAGGGGGCCTTCGATGGGGTGGCGCCGCGCGAGCGGGCGGCGGTCGAGGCGCAGCTGGCCCGGGGGATCAACTCCCCGAAGGCCTCGTCACTCGGCCGGCTCTTCGACGCGGCCGCGGCGGTGCTCGGCGTCCGCCGGGTCGCGAGCTACGAAGGGCAGGCGGCGATGGAGCTGGAGTCGCTGGCGGGGCGCCGCCCTGCGGCGCCGCTGCCGTTCCCGATCCGCGAGGTCGGTGACGGATGGATCGCCGACCCGCTGCCGCTGCTGGCGGCGCTGGGCGAAGGGCGCCGGGCCGGCCGGGCGACCGAGGACCTCGCCGCCGCCTTCCACGAGAGCGTGATCGCCGCCGGCGCGGAGCTCGCCCGGTCCGCCGCCGCACAGGCGGGGCTCCGGACCGTCGCGTTGGGCGGCGGATGCTTCCAGAACGCGCGACTGCTGCTCGGGCTCCGCGCCCGGCTGGAGGCGGCCGGGTTCGAGGCGCTGGCGCCTCGCCGGCTCCCGCCGAACGACGGCGGGGTGAGCTACGGACAGGCGGCGGTCGGCGCCGCGCTGCTGGCGCGGCAGGGCCACGGCGGCCCCGGCCGCTGACCGCTCAGGGAGGGACGAACGATGTGCCTTGGCATTCCAGGCCGCGTGGTCGAGCGGCGCGACGCGCAGGGGCTTCCGATGGGCGTGGTGGACTTCGGCGGCGTCCGCCGGGAGGTCTGCCTCGCCTACGTGAGCGACGAGGTGCAGACCGGCGACTACGTGATCGTCCACGTGGGGTTCGCCATCGCCCGGGTGGACGAGGCCGAAGCGCACCGGACCTTCGAGGCGCTCCGGGCGATGAGCCGGCTCGACGAACTCGAGTGGATGCAGGAACTGGCCGACCGGGCGGAGGCCGTATGAAGTACCTGAGCGAATACCGGGACCCCGAACTGGCTCGTCACCTGGTCGCGACGATCCGGGCCACCTCGCACCGGCCGTGGGTGCTGATGGAGGTGTGCGGCGGCCAGACCCATACCATCGTCAAGCAGGGGCTCGACGAGCTGCTCGCCGGCGCGGTCGAGATGGTCCACGGCCCCGGCTGCCCGGTGTGCGTCACCCCGCTCGAGCAGATCGACCGGGCGCTCGCGCTGGCGGCGCGCCCCGACGTGATCTTCACCTCCTTCGGCGACATGCTGCGGGTGCCCGGGAGCGAGTGCGACCTGCACCAGATCCGGGCCCGCGGCGGCCAGGTGCGGATGGTCTACTCGCCGCTCGACGCGCTCGAGCTGGCGCGCCGGACGCCGGACCGCCAGGTGGTCTTCTTCGCGGTCGGGTTCGAGACCACCGCGCCTGCCAACGCGATGGCGGTCTGGCGCGCACGGGAGCTTGGCGTCGCCAACTTCAGCGTCCTGGTGTCGCACGTCACCGTCCCCCCGGCCATCACCGCGATCCTCGACGCCCCGGACAACCGCGTGCAGGGATTCCTCGCCGCCGGCCACGTCTGCACGGTGATGGGGTGGACGGAGTACGAGCCGATCGCGGCCAAGTACCGGGTGCCGATCGTCGTGACGGGCTTCGAGCCCATCGACATCCTCGAGGGGATCCTCCTCGCCGTCCGCCAGCTGGAGCAGGGGCGGCACGAGGTGGAGAACCAGTACGTGCGGTCGGTCCGCCGGGGCGGCAACGAGCCGGCGCAGGCGCTGGTGGACCGGGTGTTCGAGCGGGCCGACCGGGCCTGGCGCGGCGTCGGGGAGATCCCACAATCGGGGCTTCGGCTCCGCGAGGAGTTCGCCGCCTTCGACGCCGAACGCCGGTTCGACCTCGGCGGGATCCGGGCGTCCGAGCCGGCGCTCTGCCACGCCGGCGAGGTCCTCCGCGGCACCCTCAAGCCGGTCGCCTGTCCCGCGTTCGGCACCATCTGCACCCCGGATCACCCGCTCGGCGCCCCGATGGTCTCGTCGGAGGGCGCGTGCGCGGCATACTACAACTACGGCCGACTCCGGGCCGAGGCGGTCCCCTCGTGAGCGCCCCGACGATCGACCCTGCCGCCCTGGTGTGTCCGACCCCGGTCTCCGCGACCGACCGGGTGCAGCTGGGCCACG
>CAMLHU010000087.1 GCA_946479825.1 uncultured Gemmatimonadota bacterium | reverse complement strand
CCCTCGAGGTAGCTCACCTGCGCGCCCTCGTCGGCCACGATGAGGGTGCGCTCGAACTGGCCCACGTCCGCCGCGTTGATGCGGAAGTAGGTGGAGAGCTCCATCGGGCACTTGACGCCCTTCGGGACGTACACGAAGGAGCCGTCGCTGAAGACCGCGGAGTTGAGGGCCGCGAAGAAGTTGTCGCCGGCGGGGACGACCGAGCCCAGGTATTTCCGGACCAGGTCGGGGTGCTCGCGCACCGCCTCGGAGAAGGAGCAGAAGATGACCCCGTGCTCCTTGAGCTTCTCCTTGAACGTGGTGGCCACGGAGACGCTGTCGAAGATCGCGTCCACCGCGACGCCGGCCATCATCTTCTGCTCGGTGAGCGAGATGCCGAGCTTCTCGTAGGTGCGGCGGAGCTCGGGATCCACTTCGTCGAGGGAGCCCAGCGGCTTCTTCGTCTTGGGCGCCGAGAAGTAGCGGATGGCCTGATAGTCGATCGGCGGGTAGGTGACGTTGGACCAGTGCGGCTCGCGCATCGTGAGCCACTTCCGGTACGCGTTGAGCCGCCACTCCAGGAGGAACGGCGGCTCCTGCTTCCGGGCCGAGATGGCCCGGATCACGTCCTCGCTGAGGCCCGGAGGAAGCGAATCGGCTTCGATATCGGTGACGAAGCCGTACTTGTAGTCCTGGTTGACCAGGGACTCGACCGACGAACTCATCTATAGTCTCCGGCGCGCCGTGTGGGTGGCGAGCCGGTAAATGGTAGGTCTTTTAGTCGGAATTGTCAATCGCGGCCAGTCACCCCGCGTCCGTTGCGGTAATGCAATGTTAAGCAACGGGTTACAGCGCCATACGGTGGCGCCGACTGATTTCGGCCACACGGGGCAAGCGCCAGTCCACCGGGCGGAAAGCCCACTCGATCAGCCTCAATGGTAGTATTAATTACTACCCCTATAGATTTGGGCGAAACGGCCACCGAGTCCTATATTGGGCAGACCTTCCCCACCCCCGGATGCCTCGATGACCGTTCACCGGATCCGACTGCTCGGCGACCCCGTGCTCCGCGCGCGGTGCGAGCCCATCGCCAAGCCCCGGTCGGCGGCGGTCCGGGTGGTGCTCGACGACCTCCGGGACACGCTGCGCGACGTCCGGGCGCGACTCGGCTTCGGCCGGGCCATCGCGGCGCCGCAGATCGGCGCCCCGATCCGCCTGGTCTACGTCGAGATCGACAAGCCGTGGCCGCTCCTCAACCCCGAGATCGTGGACATCGGGACCGAGGACTTCACGGTCTGGGACGATTGCCTGTCGATCCCCGACCTGATGATCCGGGTCCAGCGCGCCTACCGCATCAAGGTGCGGTACCAGGACGCCAAGGGTGAGCCCCACACGGTCGAGCTGGAGGGGGATCGCGCCGAGCTCCTGCAGCACGAGATCGACCATCTCGACGGCGTGCTCCCCGTGGACCGCCCGCACGGGCTCGATCCGTTCTGCTATCGCGCGGAATGGGAGCGCTTCTACGCCGACCAGGGCCGCTACGGCCAGCCCGAGCCGCGCGTGAACCTCTACGCCACCCCGCTCACGGGACTCCTGTGACCCTGGCATCGCTTCGCGCCGTTCTCGCCGTCGTCCAAACACCCGCCGTCCAGCTCCCCACCACCGCCGCTCCGCTCGACACGACCCACATCGCGGGGCCGGTCACGGCCACCACGCTGCTCTGGGGGCTGACGTCGGCGGCGATCGCCACGGTCGTCTTCGCGCTGCTGGTGCGACTGGCGCAGGCTGGGCGCCGGCGGCTCCGCGCGGCCCTCCTGCCGATGGCGCGGCGCGCGGGCAGCGGTCTCAAGGTGGGGCAGGTGACGCTGGTGGACGCCCGCCGCCTGGCGGCCGTGGCCGGCGCGGCGGCGGACGCCCTCCTCTGGGCGGTCGTGGGTGTGGGGCTCTACGGTTACCTCACCTACGTCCTCGGCCGTTTCACCGCCACCCAGGGCCTCGCGGCCCAGCTCGGCGACGCGCTCTTGCAGGCCGCGCGCGGGCTCGGGCTTGGCGCGCTCGAGCTGCTCCCCCGCCTCGTCGCCATCCTGCTCATCGTGGTGGTGATCCGCATCGTCGCCCGCGGGGCCGGGGCGCTGTTCGACGCGGTGGAGCGGGGGAGCGTGGAGCTGCCGTGGGTCCACCCCGACGTCGTGCGGCCGACCCGGAAGCTGGTCACGATCGGGCTCTGGATCCTCGGCGCGGTGCTGATCTATCCGCTCATTCCGGGGAGCGGGTCGGCGGCGTTCAAGGGGATCTCGATCTTCGTGGGGCTGCTGGTGTCGCTCGGGTCGACCGGCCTGGTGGGGAACGCGATGGGCGGGCTGGTGCTGATGTACGCGCGGGCGCTCAAGCCGGGCGACGTGGTCCGGGTCGAGGACACCACCGGGAAGGTGCTCGAGCTCGGCATGCTCGCCACCCGGATCCTGACCACCCGGGGGCTGGAAGTGACCATCCCGAACACCGTGATGGTGAGCCACCCGGTGGCCAACTATTCGCGGCGGGAGGCCGAGGGCGGGTCGGTGCTGCACACCTCGGTGACGATCGGCTACGACACGCCGTGGCGGCAGGTGCACGAGCTGCTGCTGGGCGCCGCGGCGGCGACCGCCAACCTGCGCAAGGACCCGCCGCCGTTCGTGTGGCAGACCTCGCTCAACGACTTCCACGTCTCCTACGACCTCAACGCCTACCTCGTGGACCCGTTCCCGATGCAGTCGACGCTGAGCGAGCTCCACGCCAACATCCAGGACCGCTTCAACGCGGCGGGCGTCGAGATCCTCTCGCCCGCGTTCCGGGTGGTCCGCCAGCAACCGACCGACACGGTCGTCCCGCGCGAACGCTGGGGCGCCTGACCCGGCCTCAGAACCAGCGCCCGACCCGGAAGAACACCTGGTCCCGGAAGCCGCGGGTGGCGCCGTACTCGAGCCGCACGGGGCCGAGCGGGGTCGTCGCGCCGAGCCCGATCCGCCCGCCGACCCGCCAGTCGTCCAGGGTCAGGCCGGCGGTGGAGGTTGCCACGGTCCCGGCTGCCCCTTCGGCCAGAAGCTGCAGCGGCCCGACGAGCGGAACGGCCACGGAGAGTGAACCGTACGCCTCGTGGGTGCCGCGCAGCTCGTAGATGTGCAGCCCCGGAAAGCCGTCGTCGCCGCCGAGGGGATAGGTGAGCTGCAGCGGCAGTGAGTCGGCGATGGCGGCGCGGATGCCGGGCGTCACCGTCACCGAGCCCCAGCGGATCGGCTGCGCCCACTCGAACGACGCGCGCCGCCAGTCCCCGGTCCATTCGCCGGAGAGCGAAAGGCGTGCGTCGCCCTGCGGGTCGTTCCGCAGCACCTCGAACATCACCCCGCCGGTCCGCTGGCCCGTGGCGGTCGGGTCCTCCCAGATCATCCCTTCGAATCCGGTGCGCACCAGCCACGCGACGCCAAGACTGGTCTCGAGTCCGGCGAAGCCGACCCCGGATCGCGCGTCGAGCTTGGCGACCTCGTCGCCCGAGGGATCGAACGCCTGGATCCGGTCGTCAGTGAGCGTGAGCGTGAGGGTGGGCCGGGGCGCGGCGCGCTCGCGCCAGGTCCGGCGGACGCCGAGCACCAGCTGGTCCTGCAGTCCGCCGAGGAAGAGCGCGGCGCTGGCCTCGACCGCGCGATCGAAGAGATGCCGGTCCACCCCGCCCAGCCACATCCGCGCGCCGAGCTCGTTGTCGTAGGCCAGGCCGAGTCCGGCCACGCGACCCGGGCGGCGCTCGGTGCGGAGGGTGAACCGCACGCTGTCGGGCGGGGCGGCGGAGTCGGGGTCCAGCCAGACCGCGCGGAACCGGTCGGACTCGGCGAGCTTGACGAGCCCGCGACGGAGGGCGGCGGTGTCGAGGGGCTGGCCGACGCGAAGCCCGAGGGCGCGGAGCAGGTCGTGCGCCTCGGGACGTCGCAGGCCCGGGGTCGCGGCATCGGCCAGGACCGGCGGGGGTCCCCCCGGGTCGGAGAGCGGCCCACCGGCGCGCGGAAGGCACGCGGCCACGGGTGCCAGCGCCTCGCGGGCCGCACGCGCGCCGCGGACGACGGCGGTGTCGAGGATGGCCGGGGTGAAGTCGAGGTTGCCGATGCCGGTGATGTCGGTCCGGACCGCGACGTCGCCCGGTCGGACGGTGTCGGCGGCCTGCCGGAAGAGATACTCGACCAGGTAGTCGGCGACGGTGAAGGGGGAGCTGAAGTCCTCCGAATCGCTCCGCACCTCGAACGGCTGGGACGCGATGACCCGCGCGGCGTGGAGCGAGCGGGCGACCGTGATCGGGAGGTTGGCCGAGAGCCCGCCGTCGGCCAGGTACACCCCGCCGATCCTGACGGGGGCGAAGACCAGCGGGATCGCCATGCTCGCCCGGACCGCCTGCGCCAGGTCGCCGGCGGCGAGGGGGACGGGAGCGCGCTGCCGGAGGTCGGTCGCAACGGCGTAGAACGGGATCGGGAGCCGGCGGAAGTTGCCGCGCGCCGCGAGGTTGCCGCGGAGCATCGTGGCGTCGAGCCACGCGTTGACCGCCGCGTCGCGCACGCTGGCGCGCTGCAGCACGAGTCCGTGGTCGCCCTGCTCCCACACCAGCAGGGGGCGCAGCTGGCCGAGTGAGGCGGGCATCTCGGGCCGGTCGGTGCGGAAGAGCGCGCCAAGCGGGACCACGCGCGCGATCGAATCGATCTCTCGGCCCGAATAGCCGCTGGCGTAGAGCGCCCCGACGATCGCGCCCATGCTCGAGCCGACCACAAAGTCCGGGCGGACGCCCAGGCTGTCGAGCACTTCGAGCACGCCGATATGCGCGAGGCCCCGCGCGCCGCCGCCGGCCAGGACCAGCGCGACCGGCCCCGCGGGGCATTCCTGCTGGGCCGCGGCCGGCGCGGCGAGGAGGAAGGCGGGAAGGAGGGCGGTGAGCCACCGGGCGCGGCGCAGCATGGCGGGAAAGATAAGGCGCTCGCCCCCTTGCGCCCGCGGCGGCCCCCTCCTACTTATGAGCGCGGAAACAGGCGGTCATCGAACAGATCCGGGGCCCGAGGGCCTCGCGCGGAGGTTGCAGCGGCATGACGTACGTGATCACTGAGGCGTGCATCGGGGTCAAGGACCGGGCGTGCGTGGACGTCTGCCCGGTGGATTGCATTTATGAGGGTGAGGACCAGCTCTACATCAACCCCGATGAATGCATCGATTGCGGCGCCTGCGAGCCGGAGTGCCCGGTGACCGCGATCTTCCCGGAAGAGGACGTCCCGGGCAACCTCACGAGCTACATCGAGAAGAATCGCGACGTGTTCGGGTCGGCCACCCCGCCCGGACGCCCCAAGCGGTAGGGTTGGCGCCAGATGTCCGAGACCCCCCGGCCAGCGGCCGGGGGGTCTTGCGTTGGGGGCTCTGAACGCAGGAAGGCTCCGGGGCCGAACTGCCTTGGCCGCGACCCCGGAGCCCATGCTGGAAGGATATGGTACTGCGTTCGGCGTGGACCCGAGGGAAGTGGATCCGAGCGCCACTGATATAGACGCCCGAGCCCCCCAAATGGTTTCACCCCAGGGATTCGAGGAACTCGGCCAGGACCCGGGTGGTGGCGAGCGGCTGTTCGACCGGCGGCAGGTGGCCCGACCCCGGGATGACGCTGTAGACCGCGCCGGGGATCCCGTCGGCGAGGGCCCGGGGGGAGGCGGCGGGAATGAGCTGGTCGAGTTCGCCGGCGACGACGAGCGCCGGGATCCCGGCGAGGGTCGGGAGCAGCGCGGTGCTGTCGGCGCGGTCGCGCATCGCGCCGAGGGCGCCGACGATGCCGCTCACCGGGGCGCCGCGCATCGTGTCCCGGACCCGCGCCACCACCTGCGGCATCGCGTCGCCGGCGCCGGGGGCGAGCATCCGCTCCAGCATCTGGTCGGCGATGGCGCCAGCACCCTGCTCGCGCGCGACCCCCTGGGCCGCGTCGCGCGCCTTCCGCCCCTCGGCGGAGTCGGCCTCGGCGCGGGTGGCCACCAGCACCAGTCCGCGGAGCCGGTCGCGGTGCCGCCGCGCGAACTCGAAGGCGATGTACCCGCCCATCGAGTGCCCGCACAGGACGGCGCGATCCACCGCGAGCGCGTCGAGCAGGGCCGCCAGGTCGTCGGCCCAAGTGGCCATCGAGTAGCCCAGGTCCGGCGCGTCGGACAGGCCGAAGCCGCGGAGGTCCGGCGCGATCCGGCGCCAGCCGGTGAGCGCGCCGACCTGGTGCTGCCAGATGGTGCGATCGAGCGGATACCCGTGCACGAAGACGATCGCGGGCCCGTCGCCCCGGATGTCGACGGCGAGGTCCACGCCGTTGACCGTGAGCCGGGCCATCTCACCCCGGCTGGAGGCGCGGCCACCCATAAAGCGAGCCACCTCCGGCGGTACCGGCACCGGGCGGCCGTCGCGATCGATGCAGACGAAGACGAATTCCGCCGTGGCGATCATGGCGTCGTCACTGGCGCGGCGGGCGGTCTGCCGCATCGTGAAGCTGGTGCGGCCGTGGTGCGTGAGCGCCTGCTGAAAGCGAAGGACGTCGCCGGGGAACGCCGGGGCGTGGTAGTCGATGGTCGTCTTTCGGACCGCGGGCCAGCTGCCGGTGCGGGTGAAGACGTCCATCCCCGGTCCCCGCGCCAGCATCTCCCAGCGCGCCCGCTCGAAGAGCGAGAGGAACGACGCCTGGTTCAGGTGACCGAAGGCGTCGCACTCGTCGGGATAGACGGTGAGGTCGATCTCGGGTGGGGGCATGGGGGGAGGGCTTAGGGCTTAGGGCTTAGAGCTTAGAGCTTAGGGCTTAGAGCTTAGAGCTTAGAGCTTAGAGCTGGGAGCTGGGAGCTGGGAGCGCGGAGCTTGGAGCTCAGGGCTCCACCGACCGCCTTGGCTCCGCTACAATCCACGGCAAGATACGGCGCGGTGGCCGCGCCGGATAGAGAAGCGCCTTGACCAGGGGGACGACGATGCGTCCGCAGACGGATTATATCCGCCACGCCGCCAAGCTTGCGCGCAAGCTGCAGATGGACTCCGCGATGGGGGCGGCGGCGGCGCCCGACGCGGAGTTCTGGAAGGCGCTCGCGAAGGCGCTCGACGAGGTGGCGGCGGGACTGGAGCTCGTGTCCCGTGCCGAGTGACCTGCGGCTGATCGCGACGGCAGGGGAGCTGGCCGAGCTGGTCGCGGCGATCGGGCGGCCGGCGCTCCTGGCGCTCGACACCGAGGCCGCAAGCTTCCATCGGTATTCCGATGGGATCTGCCTGCTGCAGCTCTCGACCCGCGACCGCACGGCCGTGGTGGACACGCTCGCGGTGACCGACCTGGGCGCCATCGGCGCGCTGGTGGCCGACCCGGCGGTGGAGGTGGTGTTCCACGACGCCGACTACGACCTCCGCCTCCTGGCCCGCGACCACGGCTTCCGCTGCACCCGCCTCTTCGACACCCGGGTGGCGGCGCAGCTGCTCAACGAACCGGGCATCGGCCTCGCGGCGCTGCTGGAGAAGTACTGCGGCGTGTCGCTCGACAAGAAGTTCCAGCGGGCCGACTGGTCGGTGCGGCCGCTCGCCCCTGGGATGCTCGAGTACGCCGCGGCCGACACCACCCACCTCCCGCGCCTCCGCGACATCCTGCGCGAGGCGCTCGAGCGCGCGGGCCGGCTGTCGTGGGCCGAGGAGGAGTTCGAGCGCCAGGCGGTGGTGCGGTGGGAGACGGAGGACGCGGCCGACGCCTACCTGCGGGTCAAGGGCGCCGGCAAGCTCCGCGGCCGCCACCTCGCGGTGCTGCGGGAGCTCTATCAGTGGCGCGACGCCACGGCGCGGCGCCTCGACCGCGCGGCGTTCCGGGTCGTGAACCCCGACGTCATCCTGGCCGCGGCCGCCACGCCGCCGCGCACCCTCGACCAGCTCGGCGCGATCCCGGGGCTTTCGCGCGGCCAGGTGGAGCGATTCGGGCGCGAGATGCTCGACGCCGTGGAGCGGGCGATGGCGCTGCCGGAATCGGCGCTGCCCAGGATCGAGCGGGGCAAGCGGCCTCCGCCCGACCCCGCGTTCGACGCCAGGCTCGAGGCGCTCAAGGCCGCGCGCACCGCGGCGGCCGAACGGATCGGCCTCGCGCCCGGGGTGCTCTGTCCCAACGGGACCCTCGAGGCGATCGCCCGGCTCAACCCGACCGACCCGGCGCAACTTGCCGAGATCCCGGAGATGCGGCGGTGGCAACGGGAAGTGGTGGGAAAGGAGCTGGTAGGGGCGGTGAGCGGTAAGCAGTGAGCGGTGAGCGGGGTGAAGGGTCAACGGTGAAGGGTCAACGGTGAAGGGTGAACGGTGAAGGGTGAACGGGGACCGCGTGAACGGGAGAGCGGTGAGCGCTGAGCGGGGTGAACGGTCAACGGTGAAGGGTGAACGGGGACCGCGTGAACGGGAGAGCGGTGAGCGCTGAGCG
>CAMLHU010000086.1 GCA_946479825.1 uncultured Gemmatimonadota bacterium | reverse complement strand
CTGACCCGCGCCGGCTGGAGCGTGAGCGTGCGCCGCGTGGCCGAGGCGCTGGCGGCGACGACGCCGATGCTGCTCGCCCTCTCGGCGCCGATCCTGGTATCGGTGGCCCTGGGGCGTGGCGATCTTCTCGACCCCCCCCGCCGCCTTTAAGCCTTCGGGGCGCGGCGGGGCCACCCACGACCACAGGCGCACCAGCGTGCCGACCGACTCGTTGACCTCCCGCTTGGTACGGCCGAGCGAAAGCATCTTCGGGTCGAACGGCAAGCCGTCGTCCACCTTCAGCCAGGTCACGCATCACCCCGTGGAGATCGACTTATGTTGATGTTGGTACTTGATGGACGACGGCCCGGCTCCAGGGGAAGCGGAGCCGGGCCGAACGTCGGTGTTCGGTTGTGCGGTGGATCAGGTCGGCGGGATCCAGTGGGCGTCCATGGCGTACGGCCCGGTCCGGTCCACCGGGTGGTAATCGCAGTACCCGGAGCAAGCGTCCGGCCGGTCTTCGCAGCCGTGGCTGCGCTCCAGGAGGAACCAGGACAGCTCGATCGCCCCGCACCGACAGCAGCGCCAGGCCGGGATCAGGTCGCCCGCCTTGTCGCCGGCGGCGGTGTCCCAGGGCAGACGGATCTGGCCGAGCTGGTGGACCGCGAGGAACTCCGCGCTGTGCCGCTCGTGGTCACCGCGGGAGAGTTCGGCACCCCATAGGACGAGCTGGTCAGCCATGGCGGCCGCCATCGTGTCGCGACCACTGAGGAAGGTCGCAGGCGACGAGATCGATGCGGTCGATGCCGCCCTGAAGGATGTTCGCGTCGGTCGGGTTCAGGCCGGTCTGGGCCCGACACAGCCGTTCGCGGGCGCCCTTGAGGTCGAGATACAGGCGATCGTCGTCTACTCGCTGCTCGGCCTCCACCGGCCGGGCCTCACGTCGCCAGCGCAGCCAGTTGCGGGCGTACACCGAGCCGTAGGCCAGCGCCGAGGCAATGAAGCCCCACTGCCGCGTCACCACCGCGTAGGCGATCCAGAGCGCCTGCGCGCCGAAGCCCACCGCCCAACCGGCCTTCGACTTGCGGCCGGCGAGATACAGGCCGGTCACGCCGACCACCGTCAGCAGCCACGACCAGAGCTGGGTCATCAGGTCACGTCCTCGGCAGGCAGGCGCTCCCGCTTCATCTCGAGCACCTCGAGCCGGCGGCAGTCCAGACCCACCCGGGCCAGCGCCGGGCCGAGCGGCAGGGTCCGTCGCCAGCCGGGATCCGAGAAGGTGTCGTCGTACGTCGGCTGGTCGACGACCAGCGTCGCCGTGGGTTCGAGTTTCGCGTCGCCGTACCGGCCCTTGACCGTGTACCGGACACGCTCCTCACCGGCGGCCGCCAGCATCTCCACCGCCACCTCGCCCTTGTCTGGGTCGTGCACCAGGTGCAGCTCGAGGAGCTTCGTCAGTCGGACGCTCACCGCCGCCTCCTACGAGCAAGGCAGCGACGGCGGTACGCCTGGCCGTCGGCGAACAGCGGCAGCGGATTCGCCTTGGCGTACCAGCGGTTGTAGGCCTCGGCCATGGCCTCCATGTCGTTGTCGACGGTCAGCAGGCAGGACACGCGCTCGATGTGCCTGGTGACGTCGCGCCAGCCCTTCGGAACGCCGTACGCCCCATGCCGGCGAGCCCGGCGGGGCCAGGCAATCTCGACCTTGACCGTCGGCCAGTCAGCCATCCCCGGCTCCCTTCTCACTGTCGTCCGGGACGACCTCCCACGGGCTGACGTACCGGCGCTCGAGACGGGCCTCCTTCACGAACGACAGCCCACGGATGATCGCCAGGTGATCCCGGCCGTCCTCGAGGTCCTCGACGTCGCTGTCGACGTACGTGCCCTCCCCGCCCGTCCAGACGATCCGGTAGGAGACCTCGCCCCCAGGGGGCAGCAGACGGCCGGACTCGGCCAGTCGCTCGAGGACTGCTCGCGCGTCGGTGTAGCAGACCGATGTCGGCTGGGCGGGAAGGTCGGCGCTGAAGCGGGCGTTGCCGGCGTAGCTGGCGCGCGTCTGGTCCCACAGCGCTTGGGCGACCAGCGCCACGTCTTCGTCGCTGAACTTCGGGACGGTCACCCCTGGCTCCTCTCAGGGTCAGAAGCAGCAGCGACAGGAGCACCGTCGGAGTTGAGCGTCCGTAGCTCGTGCTCCTCGGCGATTCGGGCGGCAGCCTCAGCCCAGTAGCAGAGGTCGTGCTCGCCGATCGCGTCGACCGGCTCGGAGTACGCCTCGCCCCAACCAGGCCGCCCGGCGGCGATCTCGGCGCGCTTCGGGGCGAGCTGGTCGTAGATGTCGCAGCACACCAGTTCGGCGCGGATCTCGAAGGCGATAGCCGCGCGAATACGGGCCTCTTCGTCAGCCATCGGAGTCACCGTCCCGATCGCGCCGGAGCGCCTGATCGAGGCCGTTGACAACCGCCCTCAGCTCTGCGCACATCTCCGCGTAGGTGATGCCCTGGGTGTGCAGGACCCGGTGGGCGTAGTCCGCCCAGTGGCTGAGCGCCGCCCGCAGGCGGGCCGCCTCGAGGGCGTGCAACTCGCCAGCGGCCAGGCGCAGCGTCGACTCCGACAGCTCCACCGCGCCGTCCTCGTCGATCGTGCCCGTAGCGGTGCGGTGCATGTACAGGGCCCGCATCGCCCGGCGCAGCGCGTCCTCCTGCTCGTCACGGGCGATCTCCAACGCCGACACCTGCATCTTCACGGCCGGTTCCTTGTCGGTCTCCGGCGCCGGCTGGAGTCGCTCGGTGTGGCGCAGCTCCACCACGCCGACGATCCGGATGCCCGGCGAGGCGTAGAGCTTGCTGGCCAACTGCTCGAGGGCCAGGGACGCCGAGGTGGAGACGCTGCTCTCCAGTCTGATCTTGGTCACTGCTGCCCCTCGTAGTAGTTGCCGACGTCCTCCACCGCGACCCGCGCCCGGTCCTCCGGCACGCCCAGGTCTCGCGTGAGGTAGCGGAAGTAGACGGCGTCCACGTCGGTCGCCGTCACCGCGCGCAGCGCGTACAGGGCGTGCTCGGCCAGCGCGGCCGGCGCGAGCTGGCACCACGCCACACCACGGCGGGAGACCTTGATGAAGCCCTTGCCGGTGAGCGCCGAGACGCCCGGCACGAACCGCAGCGGATCCGTCGCCACGTCGTCGACCGGCTTGCGGCGCTCGCGCATCGCCGCCACCGCATGCCCCGCATGCGCCTGCGACAGCCCCAGCTTCCCGGTGAACTGCGCGAACACCCCCGCGTCGTGATCGGCGTGCATCACCGCCGTCAACACCGCCATCGCGTACGCCACCGCCCGGTCGCGGTCCAGTGGGATCGACACGTCCGGACCGGCCTCGACAACCGCCTGGTACGCGCCGTCGACCGCGACGTCGCTCCTGACCATCAGCATGTCGGTCACTGCTGGGTCACCGCCTCCGGCTCGCCGGCGGCCGCCGGCACGTGGTTCGCCGCGTCAGCGATGAGCTGCGTCCGCTCCGGACAGCCGTCCTCGCCGCAGGACGAGCCGCACTGGCATACCGCGATGTACTCGACGCCCGTGCCGTAGTCGACGGGCAGGGACATGCCCTCGGCCTGGCCGTGGTGGCGGTCGGCGTACGCGCGCAGCGCCTCCGCCTCGAGGTACGGCGTGACCGCAGCGAGGACGGCTCGGTACTCCTTGACCTTGTGCGTGCAGTCCTGGCACTGTTCCCGGTCATCGCACATGGAGAAGTGGAAGTCCGTCATCAGTGCCACCGCCTCGACCTCGGACAGCCTCAGGGGCTGCGGAGCCGGGTCGAACGTCTCGGCGATCGCGGCTGGCGACACCGGGTAGAACTCGTTCAGCTTGCCCTTGGCCACCCGATGGCCGACGGGAACGCTCAGCCACTGGCGCTCCTCGCGGTTCCACACCTGCGCGTAGGCGGTGTCGAACAGGAACAGCGAGCCGAGCGGATCCCGGTCGGTGCGGTAGCTGTCCACCCAGTCGCTGATCTGGTGGCCACGCTCCGGGGTGCCGTCCCACAGCATCATCTCGACCTCGAGCGGACGCTTACGGAAGCGCTCGATCACGGGTGACTCGTTCACCTGGTCACCCCCGCACACGACGGGTCACCAGCAGCGACACCCACGCCCCGGGTGTACCTGTACGACCGGTTGCCGTGGTCGCAGAACGTCGCCACGTCAGACACGCCACGGTTCGGAACGTTGAATGTCCGCCAGCCGGCGGGCGGCTTCGGGTCCGCCGACGCGCTCCCGCCGCCACAGGCCACCAGGGCGGCCCCGACAGCCAGCGCCAAGCCGACCATCGTCAGACGCTTCTTGGTCACGCCGGTCACTGCGACACCTCGATCAGGTCGGGCGCGCCGGGATGCAAGTAGTCGCAGACGATGGCCTCAGCCATCGCTTCCGGGGTCTCCCATCCGAACTTGCTCGGGTGGCACTCCGAGTCGGGCTCGACCTCGAAGTACCGGCGGGCGTTGGCCATGGCGTGCACGCGGGCTCGCTCCTCGGTCATGTCGACGAAGATCCGCTCACCCGGCTTCGGCTTGTAGTCCGGGCGGTACTCGTCGCGGTGCCAGTCGACGTGCTTGGCGTTCTTGCCCGAGCGCAGCGAGATGACGAACGGCGCCACCCCGTCACGGCTGTTCCAGATGCGCTCTTCTTCGGTGTCGTCGTCGGCCCGGTAGGTCATGAGGCAGAACGCCTCGGCGTACTGGTGGGTCATTCGTCCTCTCCAAGGATTCGAGCGGAGACGTCCTCGGCGGGCGTCTCCGGGAACTCGTCGGTGTGCCGCTGGTCGCCCGGCTTGCCCATGAGCCCGCAGCGACGGCAGCGCTGGTTGCCCTTGTGGTCTGGCGGGATGCTCGCGTCGGCGAAGAACGCGTGCTTGCGGCGCGGGGCTCGCGCGCGCGGGTTCACCGGGGCGTGGCGGCGGGCCATCAGGCACCCGCCAGGGGTAGAACGTCGTGGTCGAGGCGCTTGGCGATCCGCTCGCAGTAGCGCTCTTCGAGTTCGACGCCGATGGCGCGGCGTCCCTGGTTGCGGGCGGCGATGAGGGTCGAGCCAGAGCCGGCGAACGGGTCAGCAATGACGCCGGGTGGGCACAATGCGATCAGGTCTTCCATCACGTCGACCGGCTTCGCGTGCGGGTGGCCGTAGCGGGCTGCCGTTCCCGAAGGGCTGCCCTGAACAGGCGCGGACGTGGCAAAAATGCTGGTCCGGCCGCCGATGCCGGATGGCCAGGGGCCGATCAGGTAGATCGCCTCGACATCTCGACGCCGCCCTGCGGTAGCACCGCGCGTACCAGAGTCTGGCGGCTTGCGGTAGACGCATACCTGCTTGGTGTCAGCCGGTGGAGCGAGCATGAGGTCGCCGAACGCGACGGCATGACGTGCGCCCCACATCCGCAGGGCGTCGTCGCGGACGGAGGTGTCCTTGTCGCCCGCGATGCCATGACGGGCGGAGCTGTGTGTGCCCTTCGATCGACCGGCCGCGGCCTTGACGGCTCCCTGTCGCCATCCGCGCCCGTACGGCGGGTCGGTGACGAGCACGTCGGCGGCCAGCCATTCGGTGATCTCGCGGCAGTCGCCGAGGTACAGCGTCACCGCGTCGTCGGAGTAGTACGGCTCCATCTACGACTCCGCCTTGTCGGCGCGCATGGCCTGCCGGTCCTTGGCGGTCGTGCCACCCCACACCCCGACCAGCGCCGGATTCGCCAAGGCGTACTCCAGGCAGGCCTTGCGCTCCGGGCAGCGCCAGCAGACCTGGCGCGCCTGCTCGGCCCGCCAGGTGATGCCCTCGCCCGCCTCGGTGTCCGGGGCGAAGAACACGTCGATGTCCTCGCCCCGACACGCCGCGTTCGGGAACTCGGGCAGCACCGGCATGCTCGAGGTCTGGTAGTGGGTACCAACGCGCTCGCCCATCAGGCCACCTCCAGGTGGACAGCCGGGTACGACCGGGTGGACACGTAGGCCGGGATCAGCAGCCCGTACTCGTAGGCCACCGCCACCGCGTGCGCCCGGTCATCGACACCCAACTTGCGATACAGCACCCGCAGCCGGGTCTTGACCGTCTCCACCGACAGTTGCAGCTCCCGGGCGATCTGGTGGTTGGACTTCCCGTCCGCCACCGCGCGCAGGGTGTCCAGCTCCCGGTCGGTCACGGCCAACAGTCGGTCGTTGATCGCCGGGTCCAGCACGGCGGCCGCCGCCCACAGCTTCTGCGCCGCCATCCGCAGCGTCCGCACCCGCTCGTCCAGGCGGATCGCGGCCTCTCGGTCGTCAGCCACCGGACACCTCCGAATGCGCCGCGTGGTACGCCTCGAGCACGCTGGCCGGCAGGAACCGGCCCTTGCTCGGGCACGGGACGCCGTTGGCTGCCGCCCACTCCCGCACCTCGCGGGTCGTCGGGTCACTGCCTGACGCCGCCGTTCTGGCACTGCCATTCGAGGTCGCCGGCTTGGCGCCGCCGCTTCGCAGCTCACGCAGCTTGGCGGTCTCGCGCTCCAGCTGGGCCTTCAGGTCCTGGATGCGTCGTTCCTGGGCGATGACCCGCTCGGCCTCGGCCAGGTCGACCTCCAGGGCGGCGACGAGAGCGCGGATCCTCCCCGCCTTCGTCGCGTACCTTCCGCCCGCGCGTTCCGCCCGCACCAGCACGACCTCGGCGCCCAGCGGTGGCTCCGGCGTCCTCGCAAGCACCGGCACGTCGATCTGCTGCGGCGCCGTCGGCGGCGCAGGCGCGGCCGGCCTGGGATGCGCTGCCTCGTACTGGCGCACCAACTCCCGCGCGCGTCCCCGCACGAAGCCGGCCAGCGTGCTGACCGTGCCCGCCACGGTGTCGCGGTCGATGCCCAACCTCTCGCCGATGTCCACCAGCTCGGCGCCCGCCGCGTACTGGCGCATGATCTTCAACTGCTGCTCGGTCTTGATCTCAGCCGCCATCGCCTCTCACCTCCGTGAGTTCGAGCGTCAGCAGCGGCTCCAGCTCGCCGGTGGGCACACCCAGCTCGAGGGAGTCGGCCACGACGTGACGTCTGGTACGGCCGCGGAGCACGCCGGCGGCGACCAGGCCCTCCAGGGCGGCGTCCAGCGACGCGCGCACATCGCCGGCGGCGAACACCGCGCGGCCGCCGATGGTCTGCTGGCGCACCAGCGCGGTCACGGTCACCTGCCGCAGCGCCGGCGTACGCGCCGCCACCGCGGCGGTAGCGGCCGCCGCGACCCAATCCGCCCGCAGCGCCTGGGTATCGGCAGTGACGGCCCGAAGCCACCGGCCGGCGGGCACGCACACGTTCACGCGGTAGACAGTGCTCATGCCGCCGCCTCCCGTCTGATCGCCGCCCGGTGGCGCTGGACGGTCCGGAACGCCACGCCCAGCCGGATAGCCACCTCGTTGTTGGACAGCCGCTCGCGGACGATGAGCCGGCGCACCGCCTCCCGCCGGTCAGCGGTCGTCAGATCCGGCCGCCGCTCACCGGTGCACGCCAGGTACACGCGGACGTCGTCGACCTCGCGGCCCCCGTGCCAGCCCTGCGAGCGGCCCGAGCGGTACTGGCGGCTCATGACGCCGCTCCGGAGCAGACACACGGGTTGTCACCGTCAGCGCCGCAGCGGCAGGTACCCGACGACAGGTAGGCCAGGGCCTTGTCCGTGAGCCAGTAGCGCTTCACCGCCGCTCACCTCCCTCGCGCGCGAAGACCGCCAGCCAGGCCGCCGCAGCGGAGACGAAGGCGAGGATCGCCCCGGGCCAGACGCGCGGGAAGCCGCTGGTGATCGAGATGAGGGCAACGACGGACGCCGCCATGGAGCCGGCCAGCAGCGCCGAGCCGATCGTGCGAAGGTCGCTCACCGCCGCTCACCTCCCCGGCGCGCGTTGACCAGCTCCACAGCACGGCGCTGCTGGTGGTCACGCACCCGCCAGGTCGTGCCATCGGAGACCGGGTTGATGTAGAGCGGCACCCGCAGGCGCGAGGCCAACTCCCCGTCGGCACGCACCCAGGCCGCCAACATGTCGGCGTCCGGAGCGACCCAGCGGTCCGGTACCGGGTCGGGTACGACCGGCTCCGGAGCGACCAGGTCATCGGCGATGAACGAACAGATCAGGATCCCGACCGTCAGGAACAGCCAGGGCAGGAACTCAGCCACGGTCGGCCTCCTCGCCGAGGTAGGCGCGGGCGACGGCGAGCGCGGCGGTGCGCTCACGGATGCGCGGGGCGGTTTCCGGCTCCCACTCGTCGTCGATCGCCACGGAGTACAGCCAGCCGGCGACGGCGAGCGCGACGGCCGGGTGCATCGAGGCGCAGTGCTCGCCCATGTCGCCGCCGAGGTACTCGCGGACCTCGGCCGACCACTGCTCGGCCGTCTCGATCCGCTGCATCCGCTCGTCGCCGTACATGTGGTGCGGGCGTGCGGTGGCTTCGGCGCGCTCGCGTATCAGCCGCGCTGCCTCGCGCAG
>CAMLHU010000085.1 GCA_946479825.1 uncultured Gemmatimonadota bacterium | reverse complement strand
ATCGCCTGCGCCGAGATGGAGGGCTACCTCGCGTGGCGCGGCGAAGCGCTCGCGGGCTGGCTCAACGCCCAGCCGCGCAACAAGCTGATGCACGCCGAAGCGCGGATCGGGGTCCGCGCCCCGCCCACCGATGTCCCGCCGCACGAGGCCGCGACGTCCAACGCCTCGTCCGGGACCGGCAGCGCGGTCGCGTCGCCCAGCAGGAACTCGGCCGGCCGCCCCGCCGCGGCGCCCCGCGCGAGCGCCACCATCTCGCTCGCGAAGTCCACGCCGGTCACCTGCGCCGCGCCCATCCGGAGCGCCGTCAGCGCGAACGTGCCCGGGCCGCACGCGACGTCGAGCACCCGGTCCCCCGGACCGACCCGCAGCGCCGACGCGATCGTCTCCGCCGCCGGCGTGAAGCCGGGGAGGATGTTGCGCTGGTAGGCGCGGGCGACGTGGGACCAGGCGGCGGAGGGAGAGGACAAGGGGGTCAGGGCTTAGCGAGTAGGGCTTGGGGCTTAGGGGTCAGCGGTCAGGGGTCAGGGGGTGGAGTATAGGGCTCCGAGCGAGAGGCTCAAAGATGCCAGGGGAGCTACACGTTCGACGAAGGGCAGATGTCGCGGAGCGGGCACTCGCCGCACCTGGGTCGGCGGGCGATGCAGACGGCGCGGCCGTGGGCGATCAGCAGGTGCGACAGCAGGGTCCATTCCTTCCGCGGGAAGGCGGCCATCAGGTCCTGTTCCACCTTGACCGGGTCGGTGTGGCGGGTGAGGCCGAGCAGGCGGGCGATGCGGCCCACGTGAGTGTCCACCACTACGCCTTCGTTGATGTCGAAGGCGTTGCCGAGCACCACGTTGGCGGTCTTGCGGCCGACGCCGGGGAGGGCGTGGAGCGCTTCCATCGTGCGCGGCACGCGTCCGCCGTGGTCGGCCACGATGGCCTGCGCCATCGCGACCAGGTTCTTCGCCTTGTTCCGGAAGAATCCGGTGGACCGGATGATCGCCTCGACGTCGGCCTGGCGCGCAGCCGCGAGCGCCGCCGGGGTCGGGTAGCGCTTGAACAGCGCCGGCGTCACCAGGTTGACCCGCACGTCGGTGCACTGGGCCGAGAGGATCGTGGCGGCCAGGAGCTGGTAGGCGTTCCGGTGGTCGAGCGCGCAATGCGCGTCGGGGTAGGCGCGCTTGAGGCGCCGGAAGATCTCCGCCGGCTCGGCGGCGCGCCGGCGCGGCTTCACGGGCGCCGGGCCCGGGCGAAGGCCAGGAATCCTTCGGCGTCGCGGGTGTTGAGCAGGTCCGCGGCGGTGAGCCACCCCTTCCGGGCCATCGCCACGCCCCAGGCCATGTTGGCGATGCCCCGGGTGTCGTGGGCGTCGGCGCCGAGGGAGATCATCACGCCGCGGGCGCGGGCGTCGCGGACCCGGCGCCAGTCGAGGTCGAGCCGATGGGGGTCGGCATTGATCTCGATCGCAACGCCGGTCTCGGCCGCCTTGGCGATGAGCGCATCGAGGTCCACCTCATAGGCGTCGCGCGAGAGGAGCAGCCGGCCGGTCGGGTGCCCGACGATGGTCAGGTACGGGTTGTCGAGCGCGCGGAGCATCCGGGCGGTCATCGCGTCGCGGTCCATCGAGAACCGGCTGTGGATGGATCCGATCACGAAGTCGAGCCGGGCGAGGACGTCCTCCGTGTAGTCCAGCGCGCCGTCGGCCAGGATGTCGGCCTCGATCCCCTTGAGGATCCGGAACCCGCCGAGCCGAGCGTTGAGGGCGTCGATCTCGTCGGCCTGGCGCCGGAGGGCATCAGGCGAAAGGCCTCCGGCGTACGCCGCAGCCTGGCTATGGTCGGTAAGGCCCATCCACGTGTAACCCGCTTCACGCGCGGCGGTGGCCATCGCCGCGACGGTCGCGGTGCCGTCCGAGTAGTTCGAATGGCAGTGCAGGAAGCCCTTGAGGTCGCGCTCGGTGACGAGCGCCGGCAGCGCATGGGTCGCGGCGGCGGCGATCTCGCCCCGGCCCTCGCGCAGCTCGGGCGGGATCGGGTCGAGGCCGAGCGCGCCGTAGAGGGCGCCCTCGTCGGCGGTGGGGACGAACGTACTCCCGTGCCAAAGCGCGGCGCCGTGGAGCGTGTGGCCGCGGGCCCGGGCGTGCTCGGCGAGCTCGGCCAGATGGGCCTCGCTGCCAGTGGCCTGCGCCAGCACCGCGCCGGCGTTGGCCGGCGGCGTCACGACCACCTGCGCGGCGCCGCCGTCGCCGAACCGGAGCGTCATCCGCCGGTCGTCGTGGCCCGAGAACTCGGTGAGGCCGGGGAGGCCGGAGATGGCGCGGAACACGTCGTCCGGGCCGGTCGCGGCGACGACCACCAGGGTCAGGTCCTGCACCACCTCGGCGCGCCGGCGCACGTCCCCCGCCACGACCACGTCCTCGACCCCCGGCACCGCGAGCAGCGCGCGGCGCAGCGCCTGGGCCTCCTCGGCCGCGTGGTGGCAGAGGCGGAACGCGCTCGCGCTTCGCCGGAAGGCGATCCCCTTGAGGATGTTCTCGGCGGTGCGCGCGCCGAACCGCGGGAGCTTGGCCAGCGAGCCGTCGCGCGCGGCGGGCACGAGATCGGCCACGGTGTCGATGCCGAGCGCCTCGGGGAGCTGGCGCACCTTGGCGACGCCGAGCCCCGGAAGCTGCAGCATCTCGACAAGGCCGGGAGGGACCTGGTCGCGGAGTTCGTCGAGCAGCGCGCTGCGGCCGGTGGCGGCGAGGTCGCGGATCACCTGGAGCGTCGCGGGGCCGACCCCCTTGGTCGCGGCGAGCGAGCCGTCCTGGAGCGCGTCATCCACCGTGCCCGGGAGGGTCTCGACCGCGCGCGCCGCGGTGCGGAAGGCGCGGGCGCGGAAGGCGTTCTCGCCCGCGAGCTCCATCAGCGCCGCGATCCGTTCCAGCGTCTCGGCCACCGCCTGTCTGTCCATCACGCCTCCGTCCCGAGTCCACGCCACGCGAGCTCCAGCAGCTCCTCGGTCCCGACCAGCGAGTGCAGTCCCGCCGAGTCGCCGCCCGGCAGCACCGGGGAATAGAGCGCCGATCCGTCGGCCCGCGCGAGCCCCGTCGGGCGGGGGCCCGTCACTTCCGCCACGCTGAAGCCGGGGCGGCCGGGATGCACCCCGAACACGCCGAGCGCGCGGATGGCGTCCGACGCGCTGACGGCGTGGACGAAGATCCCGTCGAGCGGTTCGTGGGGCGCCTCCGGCCCGAGCTGCGCCCACACGAGCCGCTCGGGGAACTGGAGGTAGGCGGAGTGGCGGAGCGGCGGCGGGGCGGAGGGACGGGCGGCGGAGCCGAACAGCTCGGCCGCGGCGTCGCGCGTGATGGTCACGGTCCGCAGGCCGTCGCGCCAGTGGAGGTAGGCGTGATGCAACGTCGCGATGAACTCGGGGATCTGTTCCGGGTCGTGTTCGTCGGGGACGAGGTCGCGCAGGAGTTCCACCACGGCCCGGTCGAGGATGAACGCGTCGCGATCGGCGGGGTCGGCGCCGGTGGCGGAGAACGACGCCGCCACCGCCCCGAAGCGCTCCTGGGCGAGCGGGGCGAAGGCCAGCGCAAAGGGGGTGGGGCGCTCAGCCATGGCGCGGGAGGAAGGCGTCGAGCACGCGCCGGAAAGTGTCGAACCCTTCCACGTACGGGACGTGGCCGCAGTCGGGGATCAGGTGGAACTCCGCGCCCAGGCACTCGGCGGTCTCCTGCGCGGACGCCCAGGGGATCACGTCGTCGCGCCCGTGCAGGACGACCGCGGGGACCTCGAGCTTCCGGAGCGCGGGGCGGAGGTCGTAGTCGCCGAGGGAGGCCCAGACCTCCTTCTGGACCCGCTCGACCAGTCGGAAGCCGGTGAGTTCGGACACCCGCGCCGGATCCTTGAAGTACGCGATGACGGCGAGCTCGAAGAGCCGGCGCTGGTAGGCGGCGAGGTCGCGTTCGCGGAGGCCCGACTCGCGCAGCTTGCGGCGCTCCTCCTGCGCCCAGGGGCCGTTGGTGATCTCGGCGTAGCGCCGCTCGTATTCCGCGCGCGCCTCGCGCCACGCCGGGGCGGGGGAGACCAGCGCGAGCCGCGCGACGCTGCAGGGGTGGCGCACCGCGTAGAGCATCGCGAGGAGGCCGCCCCACGAGTAGCCGACCAGGTTGAGCGGTGCGTCGCCCCAGGCCTCCTTGAGGGCGTGGAGGTCGGCGACGTGCTCTTCCCACCCCGCCTTGGCGTCGCGCGGCAGGGGCGAGCGTCCGCCGCCGCGCTGGTCGTAGAGCACCAGCGTGCGACCCTCGGCCAGGGCGTCGAAGCCGGGGAGGAGGTAGTCGTGGCTCGCGCCGGGGCCGCCGTGGAGGCCCACCACCACGGGGCCGCTGCCATTCCGGCGCTCGAAGATCTCGACGCCGTTCACGGTGCGGGTCAGGGTCTCAGCCACAGATCGTCCGGAGTTCGTGCACGGTGGTGGAATGTATCTCCGCGATGTCGTTGATGTCCCGGGCGTAGCCGCCCGACATCGTGAGCAGGACGGGGAGGCCGCGCCGCCGCGCGGCGGTGAAGACCCGGCGATCGCGGGCGCGGAGCCCGTCCTTGGAGAGCGCGAGGCGTCCGAACCGGTCCTCGACGTACGGGTCGGCGCCGGCCAGGTACACCACCAGCTCCGGTCGCGCCGTGTCGAGCACCTCGTCGAGGTGGCGGTCGAGCAGGGCCAGGTACTCGGCGTCGCCGGTGCGGTCGTCGAGCTCCACGTCGCGCCAGCTCTCTTCCTTATGGAATGGGAAGTTCTTCGCACCGTGCATCGAGAACGTGCGGACATCGGGGTCGCCGGCAAAGATCCGCGCGTTGCCGTTGCCCTGGTGGACGTCGAGGTCCACGATCACCGCGCGGCGGAGGCGGCCCTCGCGCTGGAGCAGCCGGACTGCCACGGCGACGTCGTTGAAGACGCAGAATCCCTCGCCGCGGTCGGCGAAGGCGTGGTGGGTACCGCCGGCCAGGGTCACGCCGGCGCCGGTGTCGAGCGCGTCGCGCGCCGCCTCGACGGTGGCCTGCACGGTGTGGAGCGACCGTTCGAGCAGTTCCGGGCCGAGGGGCAGGCCGAGCCGGCGCTGGGCGGCGGCGTCAAGGGTGCCGTCGTGGATGGCGTCGAGGTATTCCGGGGTGTGGGCCAGCGCCAGCGCCCAGCGGTCGGCACGCTCGGGCTCGTGGATCGCGGCGGCCGGGAGGATGCCGCGCGTCACGACCGCGTCACGGATCGCGGCGTACTTGGCGATCGGGAAGCGGTGCCCTTCGGGGAGGGGGATGCCGAACCGGGCGGAAGACCAGGCGCGCACGTGGGTCGGGGGTCGTGAGTCGTGGGTCGTGGTGAGCGTCCTCGGTCGCTGGTGACCCTCTCCAAGATACCCGGCGCGGGCTAGATTGCCCGACGTGACGGCACCGCTCACCGAGACCGAGCTCGAGGCCACGGGCCCCGCGTCGCCGCCGCCGGAGCATCTGGCGGAGCAGGCGCCGCCGCGGCGTGCGCTCGTCTCGCTGCCGGACATCGTGGTCCTCTGTCTGGTGGCGGCGCTGATCGGCGCGCTGGTGACCTTCGCGCGGCAGGTGGAGGCGCCGTTCAGCCAGGCGGTGACGATCGACCTCTCGCCCTGGGCGCTGCCGCGGTACACGCTGTTCTCGCTGCTGCGCGGCGTGTTCGCGCTCGCGATCTCGTACGGCTTCGCCTTCGTGTTCGGCTGGGCGGCGGCGACGTCGCCGCGCGCGGAGCGGGTGCTCCTCCCGCTGCTCGACATCCTCCAGAGCATCCCCGTGCTCGGCTTCCTGCCCGGGCTCGTGCTCGGGCTGGTGGCGCTCTTCCCCGACCGCAACGCGGGGCTCGAGCTCGCGGCCATCCTGATGATCTTCACCGCCCAGGCCTGGAACCTGGCGCTCAGCTTCTATCATTCGCTCAAGAGCGTCCCCGATCCGCTGCGCGAGGCGGCGGTCATGGCGGGGTGGGGGCCGTGGAAGATCTTCCGGCGGCTGGAGGTGCCGGCCGCGGCGCCCGGGCTGGTGTGGAACGGGATGCTCTCGATGGCGGGCGGCTGGTTCTTCCTGATGGTGAACGAGGCCTTCCAGCTCGGCGGGCGCGACTTCCGGCTGCCGGGGATCGGCGCCTACATGAGTGCGGCGGTGGAGCAGGGTGACCGCCGCGCCGTGGTGCTCGCCATCCTGGCGATGACGGCGATGATCGTGGCGGTGGACCGGCTGTTCTGGCGGCCGCTCGTGATCTGGGCCCAGAAGTTCCGGCTCGACGACTCCGCGGGCGAGGGGCCGGTCACCAACTGGCTGCTCGAGTTCCTCCGCCGCTCGCGGCTCCGGGTACGGGCGCGGATGGTCCGGCACCACGCCGTCGAGACCGCGCGGGTCGCGACGCTCCCGATCCGGCATTCGCTCACGCACGCCGACCGGGTCCTGCGCCGATTCCCGGCCCCACGCCCGATGCGCGACCTCCTGGTCCGTCTGGCCGGCCTGCTGCTCGCGCTCGGCCTCGTCGCCGGCGCCGGACTCGGCCTCGCAGCGCTTGGCCGGCTCCTGTTCCGCCTGACCGGGCCCCAGTGGGTCTCGCTGGCCGAGGCGGCGGGGCTCACCTTCCTCCGGGTGCTCATCGCCGTGGCGCTCTCGACGGCGTGGGCGCTCCCGGTGGGGATCCTGATCGGCCGGTCGCCGCGGGCCTCGCGGATCCTCCAGCCGGTGATCCAGATCGTCGCCTCGTTCCCCGCCCCGATGCTCTTCCCGCTGGTCGTGCTCGGCCTGCTCGCGCTGGGGGTGGGGATCGGGTCCGGCGCGGTGGTGCTGATGATCCTCTCGGCCCAGTGGTACATCCTGTTCAACGTCATCTCCGCCGTCGCCGCAATGCCGCCCCAGCTGGTGGAGGCCGCCGAGGTGTTCCAGTTGACCGGGTGGCGGCGGTGGCGCCAGCTCTACCTGCCGGTCGCCTTCCCGGCGCTCGTGACCGGGTGGGTCACCGCGGCGGGCGGCGCGTGGAACGGCTCGATCGTGGCGGAGTTCGTCGAGGCGGGGGGGACCACCCACGTGGCGCAGGGGCTCGGCAGCCTGATCTCGCTCGCGACCATCCACGCCGACTTCCCGCTCCTCGCGGGCGGGATCACCGTGATGAGCTGCATCGTGGTGGGATGGAACCGGCTCGTCTGGCGTCCGCTGGCGACGCTGGCGCAGTCGCAATACGGAGTGACCCAATGACCGCACCGCCCAACGGCCAGCCGCTGCTCGAGGCCCGCAACGTCATCCAGCGCTTCCGGATGCCGGGCGGCGGGGAGTTCGAGGCCATCCGCGACATCTCGCTCGCCGTGCGCGAGCGCGAGATCATCGCCTTCGTCGGCCCGTCGGGGTGCGGCAAGAGCACGCTGCTCCGGCTCCTCGCCGGGCTCACCCGGCCGACCGCCGGCCAGGTGCTCTATCGCGGCCAGGCGGTGGAGGGGGTGCTCTCGAGCGCGTCGATGGTGTTCCAGTCGTTCGCGCTGCTGCCGTGGCTCACGGTGGAGCAGAACGTGGCGATGGGGCTCGCCGCCCGGGGCACCGACGCGGAGCCGGAGGTCGAGGCCGCGGTCAAGCACGCCATCGAGGCGGTGGGGCTCGACGGCTTCGAGCAGGCCTACCCGCGTGAACTCTCGGGCGGGATGAAGCAGCGGGTGGGGTTTGCGCGCGCGCTCGCGGTCGAGCCTGAGATCCTGTTCATGGACGAGCCGTTCGGCGCGCTCGACGCCCTCACGGCCGAGAACCTGCGCTCGCAGGTGGTGGACCTCTGGCAGGATCCCGACACCGGCGTCAGCACGCTGGTGGTGGTGACCCACGGCGTGGACGAGGCGGTGTACCTGGCGGGACGGATCGTGGTGTTCGGCACCAACCCGGGGCACATCCGCGAGATCCTCGACAACCCGCTGCCGTACCCGCGCGACCCGCGGAGCCCCCAGTTCGCCGCGATGGTGGACCGGCTCCACGCCATCCTGACCGCGACGCTGCTCCCCGAGCCGGAGCGGCAGCCGGTCGGGCTCCCGGCGCGGCTGGTCCCGTTCCCGCGGGTGCACGTGTCCGAGGTGATGGGTCTGCTCGACCACCTGGCCGACCGCGCCGAGGGCGGCGACTCGGTGTTCGACATCGCCGAGCAGCTGGGCGTGGACTACGACCGGATGACCTCGGTGGTGCGTGCGGCCGAGCAGCTCGGGTGGGTGGAGACGCCGGGCGAGAACGTGCGGCTCACCGCGGCCGGGCAGCAGCTCGTGGCCGGCGACGCGACCGAGCGCAAGGACCTCGCGCGGATCCGGGTGCTCGAGCACCCGCTCTTCGCGCGGGTGGTGGGGATGATCAAGGAGAACGACGGGGCCATCGAAGTGGACGAGGTCCTGGCGGACCTCACCATCTGCTTCCCGTGCAGCCGCGCCAACGGCCTGCTCCGCACCGTCATCGAATGGGGCCGCTCCGCCGAAGTGCTCGACCACGCGGCCCGCGACC
>CAMLHU010000084.1 GCA_946479825.1 uncultured Gemmatimonadota bacterium | reverse complement strand
TGCCGCGCTTCCCCTCGATCGAGTTCATCAGCGCGGTCTCTTCGCCGCAGATGTAGGCGCCCGCGCCGCGGTGGAGCACGATCCGGATCCGCTTGCCGGAGCCGAACACGTTGTCGCCGAGGGCGCCGTTGGCGTACGCCTCGGCCACCGCCTCGGTCATGACCCTCCACGGCTCGGTGAACTCGCCGCGGATGTAGATGTAGCAGGTCTCGGCGCCGATGGCGTGGCAGGCCACCGCGCACCCTTCGATGAGGGCGTGCGGGGTCCAGCGCATGATCTCGCGGTCCTTGAACGTGCCGGGCTCGGACTCGTCGGCGTTGCAGACGAGGTAGTGCGGCTTGCCGTCGTTCTTCGGCATGAACGACCACTTCATCCCGGTCGGGAAGCCGGCGCCGCCGCGGCCGCGGAGCCCCGACGCCTTGACCTCCTCGATCAGCGCCTCCGGGGTCATCGCGAGCGCCTTGCGGAGCCCCTCGTAGCCGCCGCGCTCCACCCAGCCCTTGAAGGTCCGGGCGCCGGCGTCGCCGAAATGCTTCGAGAGGACGACGGTCTCCTGCGGGTGACTCGGGTGCGGGTAGCCCATTACCGGTACCTCTGCAGCACGCCGGGCACGCGCTCGGGCGTGACGCTCTCGATGAAGTCGTCGTCCACGAGGATCGGCGTCGGGAAGCCGCAGGCGCCCAGGCACTCGACCTCGGCCACCGTGAACCGGCCGTCGGGGCTGGTGGCACCGAGCTCGCCGCAGCCGGTCTCCTTGAGGATCGCCTTGAGGGTGTCCTCCGCCCCGCAGAGCCCGCAGGGGCTGGTGGTGCACACCTGGATGAAGTGGCGCCCGACCGGATGGGTGTGGTACATCGTGTAGAACGTCACCACGCCCTTCACGTACGCGGGCGTGAGGCCCAGCACGTCGGCCACCTCGGCGATCGCGGCGGGGCTCACCCAGCCGCGGGCCTCCTGCACCATCCAGAGCGCCGGGAGGAGGCAGGCCTGCTTCGTCGGGTAGCGGGTGAACAGCTCCTCGAGCCGCTGCCGGGTCGCGCCGGTGAAGACCGGCGTGTACGCCTCGGTGTCGTGGGTCGCGCTCACCGGTCGATCTCCCCCATGACGATGTCCACGCTCGCGTTGATCGCGATGACGTCGGAGAGCAGCGCCCCCTCGGAGAGCTTGGGCAGCGCCGCGAGGTTGAGGAACGAGGGCGGGCGAATGCGCCAGCGCACCGGCTTGGCGGTGCCGTCGGAGACGAAGTAGTAGCCCAGCTCGCCCTTGGGGTTCTCGACCGCCATGTAGGCCTCGCCCGCGGGCGCCTTGACCCCTTCCATCACCGTCTTGAAGTGATGGATCATCGACTCCATGTCGCTCATCGCCTTCGACTTGGGCGGCAGGATGACGCGGGGGTCGTCCACGTTGACCGGCGCGCCGCGGAGCTTCCCGAGGCGCTCGAGCGCCTGCGTGAGGATGCGCACCGACTGGTGCATCTCCTCGAGCCGCACGCGGTAGCGGTCGTAGATGTCGCCGTGCTCGCCCACCGGGACGTCGAACTCGTAGGTCTCGTAGCCCAGGTACGGGCGGTCCTTGCGGACGTCGAAGGCCACGCCGCTCGCCCGGAGCATCGGCCCCGAGAGCGAGTAGTTGACCGCCTCGGCCGCCGACATCACGCCGACGCCCTGGGTGCGCCCGATCCAGATGGCGTTGCGGGTGAACATCGTGTCCACCTCGCGGAGGGTGGTCGGGAAGGTGCGGCAGAACTCCGCCAGCCCCTCCTCCCAGCCGTCCGGTACGTCGGCCATCATCCCACCCACCCGCGTGAGCGAGGTGGTGAGCCGGGCCCCGGTCCACGCCTCCTGGAGGTTGTAGATCCGCTCGCGCTGCTGGAACGACCAGAGGAACGGCGTGAAGGCGCCGAGGTCGATGCCGGTGGTGCCGAGCCAGACCAGGTGGCTGATGATGCGGCTCATCTCGCAGGCGATCACGCGGAGCACCTGGCAGCGCTCCGTGACGGTGATGCCCATCAGCTTCTCGGCCGCGAGCGCCAGGCAGACGTTGTTCGCCATCGGCGACAGGTAGTCCGTCCGGTCGGTGAGCGGCACGATCTGGTTGTAGTGGCGGTACTCGCCCAGCTTCTCGAACCCTGAATGCAGGTAGCCGATGTGCGGAATGACCCGCACCACCCGCTCGCCGTCGAGCTCGATCACCAGCCGGAGCACGCCGTGGGTGGCGGGGTGCTGCGGGCCGATGTTGATCAGCATGTGCTCGGCGTGGAACTCGTCCTCGGCCTTCCCGCCGACGCCGAGCGGCGTGCGGGTGACCTGCCCGGCGGCGTCGAGCCCCGGGGTGGAGAGCGCGTATTCGACCGTGCGCGTGGCCATCAGACGGCCCCCCGCTCGCCGCGCGCCAGCCGGTCGCGCATCTCCGCCGGCAGCTCGTTGTACGCCTCGGCGATCGACAGCTCTTCCATGGAGTAGTGCGCCTCGGGATTCGCGGCCAGCGCCTGCCGGGTCTGCTCGGCCCGGCTGAAGTGGCCGCGGAGGGGGAAGTCCTTCCGGAGGGGATGGCCCTCGTGGTAGGTCTCCCACATCAGGATGCGGCGCAGGTCGGGGTGGCCGGTGAAGGTGACGCCGAACATGTCGAAGGCCTCGCGCTCGAGCCAGTCGGCCCCGTGCCAGAGGTCCACCACCGACGCGACCGCGAGCGGCGCCCGCTGGTCGAGCGCCGCCTTGACCCGGAGGTCGCGGCCGTTGGGGAGCGACCGCAGCTGCCAGACCACCTCGAGCGGCAGCTCGGGATCGCGATACTCGACCGCGGTGACGTCCACCAGGTAGTCGTAGGCCTCGGTCGGCTCGGCCTGCAGCCAGGCCAGGATCTCGTGCACGCGGTCGGCGGCGATCCAGACCACCGTGTCGCCGCAGATCTCGGCGTGACGCTCCACGGCGGCGCCGAAGCGGGCGCGGAGGGCGGCGACGGACGGGTGCGGGGCGCTCATGCGGAGCGGGTCTGGTGGACGGAGTTGCCGAACGGCTCGGAGACCTCGTCGAGCCGCCGGGGCGGCACGAACAGCCCGTCCGGCCCCACCAGGCGCTCCTCGCGGAGGCCGCGGTCGAGCATCGACTCCGCCGCGATCTTCTTCTGCAGGAGGGTGATCCCGTACAGCAGCCCCTCGGGGCGCGGCGGGCACCCGGGGACGTACACGTCCACCGGGATGATCGTGTCGATCCCCTGCACCATCGCGTAGGTGTCGAAGATGCCCCCCGACGACGCGCAGGCGCCCATCGAGATGGCCCACTTGGGCTGCGGCATCTGGTCCCAGATCTTGCGGATGACCGGCGCGAGCTTGAACGGCAGGCGGCCGGCGCAGATGAGCACGTCGGCCTGGCGCGGCGAGAAGCTCTGCCGCTCCATCCCGAAGCGCGCGATGTCGAACCGCGACGCCGCAGTGGCCATGTACTCGATGGCGCAGCACGCCGTGCCGAACGGCATCGGCCAGAGCGAGTTCTTGCGGGCCCAGTTGACCAGGAAGTCGAGCCGGGTCGTCACCCAGTTGGGCGACATCTCCGACATCGTCGTGGTCCCCTCCGGGGCCTCGGGCAGGGTCAGTCCCATTCGAGCGCTCCCCGCTTCCAGACATAGATGAAGCCCACCACGAGGATGAGCATGAAGAGCAGCATCTCGACCAGCAGGAGGCCGCGCATCGCCGTGAGCTGCCGGAACGCGGCCGCCCACGGGAGCATGAACACGGCCTCGATATCGAAGACGATGAACAGGATGGTGACGAGGTAGAACTTGACGGAGAACCGCTCGCGGGCGTCGCCCAGGACCGGCATCCCGGACTCGTACGGCGCCACCTTCACCGCGGTGGGCTTGTACAGGCGGAGCAGCACGTCGGCCCCGCGCGAGACGCCGAGCATCAGGACCGCGTTGGCGATCACGAACGCAAGGACCAGCAGGATCGGCAGGTAGGGCTGCAGCATGGGCTCGACGTTTCGTGAAAAATTTCACTTAATGAGAGGTTGAACCTAACCGGCGGCGGAGTCGAGTTCAACCCGAGTCCGCACCGCCCCGCACGGCCCCGCTCGGGATTTCCGACACCAGCCCCGGGGATTCTCCGCCCCGCGGTCGGCGGGGATATATTGCGCGGTCCGCCGGACGTCGCTCGTGCCCCGCCCGGCCCCGTCGTCACCCCTCACCTGACCCGACATGTCCATCAAGTCCGACCGCTGGATCCGCCGGATGGCCCGCGAGCACGGGATGATCGAGCCCTTCGTCGAGGGCCAGGTCCGCGATCTCGACGCCGAGGGGCGGAAGGCGATCTCCTACGGCGTCTCGTCGTACGGCTACGACATGCGCGTGGCGCCGGAGTTCAAGATCTTCACCAACGCGCTCTCGGCGGTGGTGGACCCCAAGGGGTTCGACCCGCGGAGCTTCGTCGAGTTCCAGGGCGAGGTCTGCATCGTCCCGCCCAACAGCTTCGCGCTGGCGCGCTCGGTGGAGTATTTCCGGATCCCGCGGAACGTGCTCACGATCTGCGTCGGCAAGTCCACCTACGCGCGCTGCGGCATCATCACCAACGTGACGCCGTTCGAGCCCGAGTGGGAAGGCCACGTGACCCTCGAGATCTCCAACACCACACCCCTCCCGGCCAAGGTCTACGCCAACGAGGGGATCTGCCAGGTGCTCTTCTTCGAGGCCGACGACGACGACGTCTGCGAGACGAGCTACCGGGACAAGGCCGGCAAATACCAGGGCCAGCTCGGCGTGACACTCCCGCGGCTCTGATCGCGTAGGTCCCCGGCCGGTCCCCGCGCGGGCCCGGCCAGGCGCAGTCCCCCGACCGTTCACCCTCCTGACGAGCGAACCGATATGCGGAAGCTGACCCTTGCCCTGCTCGCCGCCGCGCTCCCCGCGGCCCTGGCGGCGCAGACCCCCCCGACCCCGCCGCCGACCCCGTCGGCGCCGAAGCCCATCGCCCCGTCGCTCCCCGCACTCAAGCCCCCGGTGGCCGACACCGGCGTCTTCGCGCACCTCGACCTGTCGCCGGGGAACGACATCCGGACGGCCGACGGCCGGCCGGGGCCGAAGTACTGGCAGCAGCGGGCCGATTACGACATCCAGGCCACGCTCGACACCGCGGCCAAGCAGCTCAAGGGCACGGTGCGGATCACCTACACCAACCACTCCCCCGACACGCTCGACCACGTCTACCTGCAGCTCGACCAGAACCTCTTCCGCAAGGGAAGCGTCGGGTCGCTCCTGTTCCCGGCCGACTCGCGGTTCGGCACCCGCGGGTTCGACGGCGGGTTCACCATCACGTCCATCACCCAGGCGGCCCCGGCGGCCCGCGGCGCCAAGGGACGGCCGGCCGCGAAGAAGCTCGCGGGCCGGGTGGACGACACGATGATGTTCCTGCCGCTCGCAGAGCCGCTCGCGCCGGGCAAGACGACCGTGCTCACGATCGACTACTGGTTCAACATCCCCGAGCACGGCGCCGACCGGATGGGGCGCGACGGCCCGCTGTACGAGCTGGCGCAGTGGTATCCCCGGATGGCGGTGTATGACGACGTCCGCGGCTGGAACACCGACCAGTACCTCGGCCAGGGCGAGTTCTACCTCGAGTACGGCGACTTCACGTACGCGGTGACGCTGCCGGCCGGCTACATCGTCGCCGGGACCGGGATGGTGACCAACCCGGCCGAGGTGTACACCGCCACCGAGCGCGCCCGGATGGCGGAGGCGCTCAAGAGCGACACCACGGTGCACATCGTCACCGAGGCCGACCTCAAGAGCGGCGCCGCCCGCCCGAAGAAGGACGGGATGCTCACCTGGCGCTTCGAGGCGAAGAACGTCCGCGACGTGGCCTGGGGCGCCTCGCCCGAGTACCTGTGGGACGGCTCCGGCTACGACGGCCACTACGCGTTCGCCTACTACCGCCCGAGCGCCAAGGCCACCTGGGAGGACGGGGCCAAGATGAGCCGGTACTCCATCATGGAGTACAGCAAGCGCTGGCTTCCCTACCCCTACCCGCACATCTCGGCGGTCGAGGGACCGATCAGCGGGATGGAGTACCCGATGGTCGCGATGGAAGCCCCGGCGCGGACCAAGGACGGGCTCTACAACGTGGTGACCCACGAGATCGGGCACATGTGGTTCCCGATGATCGTCGGCTCCAACGAGCGGCTCTACGCGTGGATGGACGAGGGCTTCAACACGTTCATCAACACGTTCTCGGAAGAGGACTACTGGCAGCGGAGCGACTCGCTCACCCGCAAGGGCGAGCAGCGCTTCGTGATGATGGCCGACCAGCGCGACGCCGCCCAGCCGATCATGACGCCGGCCAACCGCTACAAGAACAACACCAACCTGGGCGAGCTGGCGTACGTCAAGCCGTCGATCGCCCTGCTGGCGCTGCGGAACCACGTGCTCGGCCCCGAGGTGTTCGACAAGGCCTTCAGCGAGTACGCGCACCGCTGGGCGTTCAAGCATCCGACCCCGGCCGACTTCTTCCGCACGATGGAGGACCTGTCGGGACGGGACCTGAGCTGGTTCTGGAAGGAGTGGTTCTACACCACCGCCACCGTGGACCAGGGCATCACGAGCGTCACCCAGACCCCGCAGGCGGACGGGACGAACGACGTTCGCATCGGGCTCAAGAACGTGGGTGCGGCGGTGATGCCGGTCGAGCTCCGGCTCACGCTGGCCGACAGCTCCACCCAGACCGTCAAGCTTCCGGTGGAGGTCTGGTACTACGGCAACACCTATACCGCCGACGTCGAGACGCCGAAGCCGGTGGTGCGGGCCGAACTCTGGGCCGGCGACTGGTTCAAGGACTACGACCCGGGCAACAACAGCTGGCCCGCGGGCAACTGACGCGGACGCCAGGGCGAACGAAAGCGGCGGGTCCCCGAGGGGACCCGCCGCTTTCGCTTTGTCCGGGCCCGGTCAGCGCCGCGCCAGCGCCACCGCCGCCTGCCGCAGCAGGTCGGCCGAGGCCGAGATCCGGCCGGCGAGGTCGCGGACCTCGTTCTGGAACCGCGGGCCATCCCGGTCCTCCATCGCCTCCGCCAGCCCCGGCAGCGCGATGTCGGCGTAGCCGTTGTCGCGGTCGGAGGCGAAGATCAGGTTGCGGAACCAGGGGCGGCCGACGAGTCCGGTGGGACGCGAAAGCGCGAGTTCCGCCTGGCGGAGCAGCCGGTTGGCCTCGGCCAGCGACGCCGCGAGGTGCTTGGGGTCGCGCGGAGGCACGCCGGCCTGCTGGACGGCGGCGACGGCGTTGGCCGCGTCGCTCATCTGGGCGATGGCGCGCGTGAGCGGCGCCAGGTCGGCCGGCCAGGCGAGCTTCGCGGCGTCGGCCTTGAGGCGGCCCACCAGCGTGCCGAGGTAGCCGGCGAGGTTGGCCTCGTCGTACGGCAGCACGTCGGCGTTGCCGAGGCGCGCGAGCAGGAGCGCGTCGATCCGGGCGATGGCCTGGTGGGCGAGGAAGCCAGGGTCGCCCCAGCGCTCCATCCAGGTCTCGTCGTCGTACTGCGAGTGGTACGTCCCGCCCGGGCCGCCGAAGCCCCAGTCGAGCGACGGGATGCCAAGGTGGTTGTAGAAGCCGGCGAAGTCGCTCCCGCCGCCGAGATCGCCGAGGCGCGGCTCGACCGAGTCGGCCACGCCGCTCCGCTTGCGCCAGACGTCGTAGATGGACGCCGTGTCGCCGGGCTGGGGCACGAGCTTCACCACGTCGCGCAGGAGCGGCTGGAGCGACGCGGTCCCCGCCCCGCCGAACGCCCGGCCGACCCCACCGGCGTCCTGGTTGAGATACGCGACGGCGTGGGCGGTCAGGTCGGCCTCGCGCGACTCCACCCACTCGCTCGAGCCTTCGTCGCCCCACTCCTCGGCGTCCCAGGTGGCGAACACCAGGGTGCGCTTGGGGCGGAAGCCGCGCTTGAGCGCCTCGCCCCAGGCACGGGCGGACTCGAGCACGCTCACGACGCCGGCCACGTTGTCGGCCGCCCCCGGGCCCCACGCGTCCCGGTGCCCGCCGGTGATCACCATCTCGTCGGGCCAGGTGGTGCCCCGGATGGTGCCGAAGGTGTTGGTGATCGTCTTCCACGCCCGGTCGCCGGTCTCGGCCCAGACCGCCACCCGGACCTGCACGGCGTCCGTCCCGCCCAGGTGGTAGTGGAAGGGCAACCCGCCCTGCCACCCCTTGAGCGCGCTCGGCCCCCCGAGGTCGGCCAGCAGCTACTCGGCGTTGCCGTAGCTGAGCGGCACCGAGGGGATGTGGGGGATCTCCATCTGCGACGGGTCGAGCCGCTTCGCGCCCGCGACGCTGGCCCAGTCCGGCGTGGACGGGTCGCCGTCGCCGTTCTGGACCGTGCCGCGCTGCACGCCGTCCCGGTTCCGCATCGGCCCCGCCGGATAGACGTCGCCCGGGACGAAGCCGTCATCCTGCGGATCGGAGTAGATGAGGATCGCCTTCGCGCCGTGCTTCTCCGCCTCGCGGGCCTTGATGCCGCGGAAGCTCCGCCCGTAGCGCGCGATCACGATCTTGCCCTTCACCGACAC
>CAMLHU010000083.1 GCA_946479825.1 uncultured Gemmatimonadota bacterium | reverse complement strand
GAAGAGTCCGAGCAGGACGTACTCCGCCCCGCCCACGTAGCCGAACCGGTCGCGGAGGCGGTCATAGAGGAGGTAGGCGAGGACATACCCCACGCCGAGAACGGCGAGGGCGGCGAGCGTCGCGGGCATCGGGGAAGGGTGCGCCGGGTCGGGACGGGTGTCCAGACCCGGCGCGCGCGGTCAGCTGGTCGGCGGGCTGAACTGCTCGTGCTGCTGGTCGAGCCAGCTCTTGTGGTAGGCCGGGTCTTCGATGGCCAGCGCCGCCTTGGCGACGTGGAGCGGGCGGAACGAGTCCATCATGACCGCGAGCTCGTTGGTCGCCTTGGCGCCGATCGACGCCTCGGCGCGCCCCGGGTGCGGCCCGTGCGGGAGCCCGTCCGGGTGATGCGTGATCGAGCCGTACTCGATCCCCTTCCGGCTCATGAACTCGCTCGAGGCGTAGAACAGCACCTCGTCGGAGTCCACGTTGCTGTGGTTGTACGGCGCCGGGATGGCGTTGGGGTCGAAGTCGTACGGCCGCGGGCAGAACGAGCAGATGACGAACCCATCGCCCTGGAAGGTCTGGTGGACCGGCGGCGGCTGGTGGATCCGGCCGACGATCGGCTCGAAGTCGTGGATGCTGAACGCCCACGGGTAGAAATAGCCGTCCCAGCCGACCACGTCGAACGGATGGTGGTCGAGGACGAGCTCGTTGATCGCGTCGTACTGCTTGACCAGGACCGGGAAGTCGCCGCGCTGGTCGTGGGTGCGGAGCTCGGCCGGCCGGCGGACGTCCCGCTCGCAGAACGGGGCGCCCTCGAGCAGCTGGCCGAACTCGTTGCGATAGCGCTTGGGGAACCGCACGTGGCCGCGGCTCTCGAACACGACGAGCTTGACCGGGCCGGCGGCCAGGTCGAACCGCCAGCGGTGGAGGATGTTCCGGTGCACGACGACGTAGTGCCCGGGCTCGAACGGCAGGTCGCCGAATCCCGACTCGAGCACGCCCCTGCCCTCGCAGACGTACACCACCTCGTCGGCCTGGGAGTTGCGATAGAAGTGCTCGTCGTTCCGGTCCGGGGCGACGTACAGCATCGCCACGTCGGCGTTGAAGAGCAGCGGGACCCGGTCGAGCGTGGCGCTCCCGCCGCGGCGGGCCTGGGCGGTCCGGAAGTGCCGGTGGCGGAGCGAGGTGTCCTCGTCGGCCTCCCAGACGATCGACCGGATCCGCCGGGCGGACTTGACGGTCGTCGGCGGATGGACGTGGTAGAGCAGCGACGAGGTCCCGACGAAGCCCTCGTGGCCCATCAGCTCTTCGCTGTAGAGGCCGCCGTCGGGGCGCCGGAAGACGGTGTGCCGCTTCTTCGGGATCTGGCCGAGGGTGTGGTAGAATGGCATAGTGGTCCTGCGTCGCGGGTCGCGGGTCGTGGGCTCCGCCGGTGTCACCCGGCGCCGCCCACGGCCGGCGGCCCTCGACCCGGTGGTAGAGATTGCCCCGCGCGGCCTGCTCCCGCTCGATGGCCTCGAAGAGGGCCTTGAAGTTCCCCGCCCCGAAGCTCTTGGCGCCCTTCCGCTGGATGATCTCGTAGAAGAGCGTCGGCCGGTCCTCGACCGGCTTGGTGAAGATCTGGAGCAGGTAGCCTTCGTCGTCGCGGTCGACGAGGATGCCGAGCTCCCGGAGCGGGGCCAGGTCCTCGTCGATCTTGCCGACCCGGTTGAGGACGTCGTCGTAGTAGGCGCCCGGGACCTTCAGGAACTCGACGCCGCGGTCGCGGAGCGCGGTGACCGTGGCGATGATGTCGTCGGTGGCGATGGCGATGTGCTGGACGCCGGCGCCGCGGTAGAACTCGAGGTACTCGTCGATCTGGCTCTTCTTGCGGCCCTGGGCCGGCTCGTTGAGCGGGAACTTGATCCGGCCGTTGCCGTTGGCGACGACCTTGGACATCAGCGCCGAGTACTCGGTGGTGATGGTCTTGTCGTCGAACGAGATCAGGTTGTAGAAGCCGAGGACGTGCTCGTAGAACTTGACCCACCGGTCCATCGCGCCGAGCTCGACGTTGCCGACGCAATGGTCGACGTACTTGAGGCCCACCGGCGGCGGGGTGAAGCGGCTCCGGGCGGGGACGAATCCGGGCATGAAGGCGCCGCGGTACGTGCGGCGCTCGACCAGCGAGTGGATGGTGTCGCCGTAGGTGGCGATGGCCGCGTGGACGATCTCGCCGTCGCCGTCGGTGAGCACGACCGGCTCCTGCACGGCGCGCGCCCCGCGCTCGACCGCCTTCGCGAAGGCGTCGCGGGCGTCGTCCACCCAGAGCGCCAGGTCGCGGACGCCGTCGCCGTGGCGATGGACGTGCTCGGCGATCGGTCCCTCCGGCCCGAGGGGCGAGGTCAGGACCAGGCGGACCTTCCCCTGCTGCATCACGTAGCTCGCCCGGTCGCGGGTGCCGGTCTCCGGGCCGCGGTAGGCCACGAGCTCGAAGCCGAAGGCGGCGCTGTAGTACAGGCTCGCCTGCTTCGCGTTGCCCACCCAGAACTCGATGTAGTCGGTCCCGTTGATCGGGAAGGTGTCGTGGGCGGTGTTGGGGTTCATCTTGACGGCAGTGGCCATGCGATCCTCCGGAAAGGGCCCGGGACGCTGCACCGGGCCGCGCACGAGGTCTGGGCTCCCGGCGCTCAGGCGAGCGCGGCGGACGCCTCGAGGAAGCTGCGAACGTCGGCTTCACCCATCTCGGGCTCGCCGGGACTTACGTTGTCGAGCCGGCCGTCCTTCATCCAGCGCTCGAGCTCGCCGACCAGGTCGAACAGGTGCTCGAACGAGTCGACGACGAAGAGCAGCGGCTGATAATGGTCGATCTCGAAGTACTGGTTGATGACCCACTCCAGCTGGATCGGGTAGCGCTGGACCTCCCGGCTCTCGACGCAGTGGGCGATCTCGCCGTACGAGCTCAGCAGCCCGCTCCCGTACACCTTGACCTCCCCCGCCCGGGCCCCGCGCATCAGGCCGAACTCGACGGTGAACCAGAAGAACCGGGCGAGGGCCTTGTAGATGCTGGTCAGGCGCCGGACCTTCTCGCGCTCGTCGGCGATCCCCGCGACGATCTCGGCCGCCGTGTGGGCGCAGTCGCCGAACCGCACCAGCGCGTCGGCGAAGGCGCGGTCGGTGTGCATCGGCACGTGGCCGGCGATGTCGTGGAAGATGTCGGGTTCCGGCAGGTAGTCGAGCGTGGCGAGGTCGCGGATGGTGATGGTCGTCGGGAACTCGCGCCGCCGGAGGCAGTCGAAAAAGAGGAACGCGGGGACGTAGCCGCTCACCGGCTTGGCGCGGAACCCGGTGAGCGGCGCCATGAAGCGGTTCACGTCCTCGAGGCGGGGCACCCGGGCGGGGTCGAGGCAGAGGGTGTCGAGCCCCTGCAGGAAACGGGGATTGGCGTACTGGCGCCACCGCTCCACCATCCGGCCGTACAGCCGCCGCCAGGCCTCGTGGTTCTCCTCGGTGTACTGCTCGTAGGGCTGGTGGATGTAGAGCTCACCCCGGGCCTGGGCCTGTTCGATGAACGGGGCCTTGGTCGTGGTGAGTCCGAGCGGCGCAGTCGCGGTGCCCATCCAGAGCCTCCTGCCCGAGCGCGTGACGGGGGTCGGTCTAAGCCCTTTCAACCTAACAGCTTGGGCCCACTCGCGGAACCACGCCCCGATTCAGGACCGGAGTTCCGGCAGGTCCCGGTACAGCTCGAGCGCCTGCGGATTGGCCAGCGCGTCCACGTTCTGGACCGGCCGGCCGTGGATCACGTTCCGGACCGCGAGCTCGGTGATCTTGCCGCTGATCGTCCGGGGGATGTCGGCCACCTGGACGATGCGGCGGGGCACGTGGTGCGGGCTCGTGTTGGCGCGGATCTGCGCCCGGATGCGGTCGCGGAGCGGGTCGTCGAGCGTCAGGCCCGGGCGCAGGCGGACGAACAGCACGATCCGGACGTCGTCCTCCCAGTCCTGCCCCACCACCAGGCTCTCCACCACCTCCGGCAGCTGCTCGACCTGCCGGTAGATCTCGGCGGTGCCGATCCGGACCCCGCCGGGGTTGAGCGTGGCGTCGCTCCGGCCGTAGATGACGAGGCCGCCCCGCGGGGTGAGCTCCGCCCAGTCGCCGTGACGCCAGACCCCCGGGAACGTGTCGAAGTACGCGGCCCGGTACCTGGAACCGTCGGGATCGTTCCAGAACCGCACCGGCATGCTCGGGAACGGCGCGGTGCAGACCAGCTCCCCCTGGCGGCCGACCACGGGGCGACCGGCGTCGTCCCAGACCTCCACCCGCATGCCCAGGCCGCGGACCTGCAGCTCGCCCCGCCAGACGGGACCGATCGGGTTGCCCAGGGCGAAGCAGGAGACGATGTCGGTGCCGCCGCTGATGCTCGAGATCCGGATCCCGGGCTTGATGGCGCGGTGCACGTAGTCGTAGCTGTGGGCCGCCAGCGGGCTCCCGGTGGACAGGATGGCCCGGAGCGCGCTCAAGTCGTGGGTCGCGACCGGGGCTACGCCCTCCTTCTCCGCGAGCGCGAGGTACTTCGCACTGGTCCCGAAGACCGAGACCCGCTCGCTCGCGGCCATGTCCCAGAGCACGCCCGGATGCGGTGCGAGCGGGGCGCCGTCATAGAGCACGACGCCTGCGCCGACGGCGAGCGCCGAGACCACCCAGTTCCACATCATCCAGCCGCAGGTGGTGAAATAGAAGATGCGGTCGTCGCGGGTCAGGTCGGTATGGAGGACCAGTTCCTTGAGATGCTGGAGCAGCGTGCCCCCGGCGCCGTGGACCATGCACTTGGGGAGCCCGGTGGTGCCGCTCGAATAGAGGATGTACAGGGGGTGGTCGAACGGGAGGCGTTCGAAGCGGAGCGGCTGCCCCGCCCCGCGGGCGGCGAACGCATCCCACGTCGTCGCGCGCGGCACGGCGGACCACTCGGGCTGGGCGGAGAGCACGGGGACGCCGACGACCGCGCGGAGATCGGGGAGCTGGCCCACGACCTCGCGGATCCGGTCGCGGCAGTCGATCTGCTTGCCGGCGTAGCGGTATCCGTCGGCGGCGAACAGGACCGTCGGGGCGATCTGGCCGAACCGGTCGAGGACACCCTTGGCGCCGAAGTCCGGGCTGCAGGAGGACCAGACGGCGCCGACGCTCGCGGTGGCGAGCATCGCGATGACCGCCTCGGGGATGTTGGGGAGGAAGCCCGCGACGCGGTCGCCCGCCGCGACGCCTGCCGCCCGGAGCGCGCCCGCGACCCGGGCCACTTCGGCCGCCAGCTCGGCGTGGGTCCAGCGCCGTCCGGGCCCGCGCTCGTCCCAGGCGATGAGCGCCGCGCGGTCGTCCCGCCAGCGCAGGAGGTTCTCCGCGAAGTTGAGCCGGGCGCCGGGGAACCAGGACGGTCCGCGACCCGGCTCCGGCGGCGCCATCCGGTCGAGCCCGACCCCGACGGCGTCCCACGGCTCGCGCCCGGGGCGTTCGTCGGCGACGACGCCGCAGAAGCGCCAGACCGCCGCCCAGAACTCCTCGGGGTGATCGATCGACCAGTCGTACAGCGCGGGGAAGCCGTCCACGCCGGCGGCGGAGGGATGCGCCGCGCGGACCGCCGCCATGAAGGCCGTGAGGTTGGCGCGCGCGATGTCGGCGGCCGATGGGGTCCAGATCGGGGTCGTCACGCGCGAGAATCTAGCGCGCGCCGGGGGATGCCGGGAACCCCGCCGGCGGAGTAAACTTCCGGCCCGGCACGGACTGCGCGCGGTGCGCAGCCCCCGCACTCCACGAGAACTCCATGGCGAACCCCACCTATACCGACCTGGTCCCCCCTGCCGACGGGCAGCGCATCACGATGGACGGCGGCGCGCTCCGCGTGCCCGACCGCCCGATCATCCCGTTCATCGAGGGCGACGGCACGGGGCCCGACATCTGGCGCGCCTCGCAGCTCGTGTTCGACGCCGCGGTGGCCAAGGCGTACGGCGGAACGCGCCAGATCGTCTGGTTCGAGGTCTTCGCAGGCGAGAAGTCCAAGACCCGGTTCGACAACTGGCTTCCTGACGACACGCTCAAGGCGATCTCGCACCACCTCGTGGCGATCAAGGGGCCGCTCACGACCCCGGTGGGGGGCGGGTTCCGGTCGCTCAACGTGACGCTCCGGCAGAAGCTCGACCTCTACGCCTGCGTGCGCCCGGTGCGCTACTTCGAGGGCGTGCCCTCGCCCGTCAAGCGGCCGCAGGACGTCAACATGGTGATCTTCCGCGAGAACACCGAGGACATCTATGCGGGGATCGAGTGGAAGGCCGGGACGCCGGAGGTGAAGAAGCTGCTGGGCTTCCTGCAGGGCGAGCTCGGCGTGAAGAGCATCCGCTTCCCGGACACCGCCGCGCTCGGCGTGAAGCCGGTGTCCGAGGAAGGGACCAAGCGGCTGGTGCGCTCGGCCATCGAATATGCGCTGGCGCAGAAGCACGCGAGCGTGACGCTGGTCCACAAGGGCAACATCATGAAGTTCACCGAGGGCGGCTTCCGCGACTGGGGCTACGAGCTCGCGAAGCAGGAATACGGGGCGGTCGAGATCGACGGCGGGCCGTGGTGCCGGCTGCCGAACGGCCTCGTCATCAAGGACGTGATCGCCGACGCCTTCCTGCAGCAGATCCTCACCCGGCCGAAGGAGTACGGCGTGGTGGCCACGCTCAACCTCAACGGCGACTACATCTCGGACGCGCTGGCCGCGCAGGTGGGCGGGATCGGCATCGCGCCGGGGGCCAACATCAACTACGTCACCGGGCACGCGGTGTTCGAGGCCACCCACGGCACCGCGCCCAAGTACGCCGGCCAGGACAAGGTGAACCCGGGGTCGGTGATCCTCTCGGGCGAGATGATGCTGCGGTATCTCGGCTGGAACGAGGCCGCCGATCTCATCGTGTCGTCGCTGGAGAAGGCCATCGGCCGGAAGACGGTGACCTACGACTTCGCGCGGCTGATGGACGGGGCCACGGAAGTGAAGTGCTCCGAGTTCGCCCGGGCCATGGTCGCGCAGATGTAGGGCGGCAGGCCGCCGGGACCGAACGGGGTGCGCCGGCCGTAGGCCCGCGCGCCCCGTTCTTTTTCACGCCACCGGGAGCTCGGCCGAGTGCCGACGGTCGATGACCAGGCGCTCGACGGTGCGCCGGAATCGGGTTCGCAGACGCAGTACCAGGAAGAGCGCCACCGCGGCGAGCCCGGCCACGAATCCCCACCAGAGCCCCACCGGCCCCCACCCCAGGCCAAAGCCGAACCAGCGGCTCACCGGGATCCCCACCAGCCAGAATCCCAGCACGTTGATGATCATCGGCGCGGAGGTGTCCCCCGCCCCGCGCAGGATGCCGACCGTGACGGCCTGGGTGCCGTCGAACACCTGGAAGAGGCCGGCGATCGGGATGAGCGACGCCGCGAGGGCGTACACGCCGGGGTCGCCGGTGTAGAGCGCGGCGAGCGGTCCGGGAAGGAGCAGGAACAGCACCGCCGTCCCGGCCATGAACCCGACGCCGAGGATGAGCGCGGCCCCCGCCGCCCGGCGCATCCCGTCCGGGTCGCCCCGGCCGATGGCCTGGCCGACCAGCACGGCGCCGGCGCCCGAGACGCCGAGCGGGACCATGAACGTGAGCGACGCGAGGTTGAGCGCCACCTGGTGCCCCGCCATCTGGGTGGTGCCGAGCCAGCCCATCATCACGCCGACCACGGCGAAGGCGCCGTACTCGAGGCTCATGGTGACGGCGATCGGGGCGCCGACCCGCAGCATCCGGAGGAGCGGGGCCCACTCGAGCACTTCGCGGCGGAACGGAATGAGGGTCGGCCGGAGGTCGCGCCAGGCGAGCACCAGGATGCCCGCGCCCAGGACGGTCCGGCCCACCGCCGTGGCCCAGCCGGAACCGACGACGCCGAGGGCCGGGGCGCCGAAGTGCCCGTAGATGAACGCGTAGTTGAGCGCCACGTTCACGAGGTTGCCGGCGACCACGATCCAGACGATGGCGGCCAGGCGGTTCATCGCCTGGAGGGTCTGCCGGAAGACGATGAACGCGAGGAACGGCAGGAACCCCGGCAGCGTGGCCCGGGTGTACTGCGCCGCGAGGGGCACCACGTCGGCCGGCTGCCGGAGCGCGCCCAGGACCACCTCGCCCGGAAGCAGGAAGAGCACGCCGGGGATCGAGAGCAGGACCGCGAGGAGGAGCCCGCGCTGCACCCCCCGGGCGATGGCGGGCTCGTCGCCGGCCCCGACGGCCTGGGCCACGACGGGGTCGATGACCATCAGCACGCCCATCCCGATGACGGCCGTGCTGAACACGTAGATGTTGCCGAGGGTCACGGCGGCGAGGGCCTCCTTGGAGAGGTGGCCCACCATCACCGTGTCCACGACGCCCATCAGCATCAGGCCCACCTGCACCACGACGACCGGCACCGCGAGCCGCACCATTTCGCGGAGGTCCGAACGACGCGGGGCGAACGCACTTCCGACCACACACCCCCCGGCCAACGGTCCGGAAACTTAAACGGGCCGTCCGGTCGGACGGCCCGCGGCACGGCCTCCGACGGCGCGCT
>CAMLHU010000082.1 GCA_946479825.1 uncultured Gemmatimonadota bacterium | reverse complement strand
GAGAAGCGCATCATGCGCGAGCAGATGCTCGACACGATGGACCTCGAGCGCGAGCGCGGGATCACCATCAAGCTCAACGCCGTCCGGATGCGCTACCGGGCGCGGGACGGCGAGGAGTACGAGCTCAACCTGATCGACACCCCCGGCCACGTGGACTTCACCTACGAGGTGAGCCGCTCGCTGGCCGCGTGCGAGGGCGCCATCCTGGTGGTGGACGCGTCGCAGGGGATCCAGGCGCAGACCCTCTCCAACCTCTTCCTCGCGCTCGACGCGGGGCTCGAGATCATCCCGGTCCTCAACAAGATCGACCTCCCCGGCGCCGAACCCGAGCGCCGGGCGAAGGAGATCATCGACCTGATCGGGGCCCGGCGCGAGGAGATCCTGGCGGTGAGCGCCAAGGAGGGCACCGGCGTGCCCGAGCTCCTCGAGGCGGTCGTGGCCCGGATCCCGGCGCCCAAGGGCCGGCCCGACGCCCCCCTCCGCGCGCTGGTGTTCGACAGCTACTTCGACCGCTACCGCGGCGCGATCCCGAGCGTGCGCGTGGTGGACGGCGTGCTGGAACCGAAGATGCGCATCGCGTTCGGCTCGCACCCCGCGGACGTGTACCAGGTGGACGAGGTCGGCTACCTGCAGCTCGGCCAGAAGCCGGTGGACCGGCTCGAGGCCGGCGAGGTGGGGTACGTCGTCGCCAACCTGCGCACCGTCTCCGACACCCGCGCCGGCGACACCCTGCTCGACGCCGACCGCCGGGCCACGGGACTCCTCCCGGGCTACCGCGACGTCCGGCCGATGGTCTTCGCGGGGCTCTACCCGACCGACGCGGCCCAGTACGAGACCCTCCGCGACGCGCTCGAGAAGCTCAAGCTCAACGACGCGTCGCTGCAGTACGAGCCCGAGACCTCGACCGCGCTCGGCTTCGGGTTCCGCGCCGGGTTCCTCGGGCTGCTCCACATGGAGATCATCGTCGAGCGGCTGGAGCGCGAGTTCAACCTCGACCTGATCGCGACCGTCCCGACGGTGGAGTACCACGTCTACGCCACGGACGGGCAGATGCGGCCGGTCGAGAACCCGTCGCACCTGCCGGAGCCCGGCGTGATCGACCGGATCGAGGAGCCGTACGTGAAGGGGCGGATCCTGGCGCCGGCGGACTACATCGGCCCGATCATGAAGCTGGGCGGCGACCGGCGCGGCGTGTACCTTGGGATGAAGTACATCGACCCGACGCGGGTGGAGTTCGACTGGGAGTTCCCGCTCGGCGAGATCGTCCTCGACTTCTACGACAAGCTCAAGTCCGCCACCCGCGGCTACGCGTCGTTCGACTACGAACCCGCCGGCTACCGGCCCAGCGAGCTCGTCAAGCTCGACATGCTGATCAACGGCGACGCGATCGACGCCTTCAGCGTGATCATCCACCGCGACAAGGCGTACGAATACGGGCGGAAGGTGGCGGAGAAGCTCAAGGAGCTCATCCCCCGCCAGCTCTTCGCGGTCGCGATCCAGGCGGCCATCGGGCCCAAGGTCATCGCCCGCGAGACGATCAGCGCGCTCCGCAAGGACGTGCTCGCCAAGTGCTACGGCGGCGACGTGACCCGGAAGCGCAAGCTCCTGGAGAAGCAGAAGGAAGGCAAGAAGCGGATGAAGCAGATCGGCTCGGTCGAGATCCCGCAGGAGGCGTTCCTGGCGGTGCTGCAGGTGGAGGAGTGAGGGGACAGGGGACAGGGGACAGGGGTCGGAGAAGCGGGGGTCATCCTGAGGAAGCGCTGCGACCGAGGGATCTCTCCGCCGTCCGGCGCGACGCCTCCCTCACGGATCGCGGATAGCGGATAACGGATAGCCGACAGCGGACTCCCCTTGCCCCCCACTTCCCCGACGCTCGTCGTCCAGACCGCCTTCCTGGGCGACGTGGTCCTCACCATCCCGCTGCTCGACGCGCTGGCCGAGCGGTTCGGGCCGGTGGACGTCGTGACGACGCCGGGGGCGGCGGCGCTGGTCGAGACCCACCCGGCGGTGCGGCGGGTGATCCGCTACGATAAGAAGGGGAACGACCGCGGCCCCGGTGGCCTGGTCCGGCTCGGCCGGGCGCTCCGCGCCGAGCGGTACGCCCGCGCCTACCTGCCGCACCGCTCCTGGCGCTCGGCGGCGCTCGCGCTCCTGGCCGGGATCCCCGAGCGGGTCGGCTTCGCCGACGCGCCGGCGCGGTGGACCTACACCGTGCGCCGGCACCGGCCACGGACGGGCCACGAGACCGTCCGGCTGCTTCACCTGCTGGAGGATGACCCCGCGCCGAGGCCGTTCCGGCTCGGGCTCACGGAAGCGGACCGGGGACGGGCGGGCGCCTGGCTCGCAGACCACGGGATCCCCGCCCCCTTCGTGGCGGTGGCGCCGGGCTCGATCTGGGGCACCAAGAAGTGGCCCTATTATGGAGAGCTCGCGGCGGTGCTGGGGACGGCGGTCGTGGTGGTCGGGGGCCCGGAGGACGCTGCCCTCGGCGCGGCGGTGGCCGGCGCGGCGCCGGGGCGGTGCTGGAGCTCCGCGGGCGCGCTCTCGCTCCGGGAGTCGGCGGCCCTGATCGAACGCGCGGCGGTGCTCGTCACCAACGACTCGGCGCCGCTGCACCTCGCCACCGGGGTCGGGACGCCGATCGTGGCGATCTTCGGCCCCACGGTGCCGGCGTTCGGCTTCGGGCCGCTGGGCCCGGAGGACGCGATCGTGGAGCACCACGCGATGCCCTGCCGGCCCTGCTCCCCGCACGGGCCGCAGACCTGCCCCCTCGGGCACCATCGCTGCATGCGGGACCTGAACGCCGAGCTCGTCGCGCGCGAAGTGCGACGGATCCTCGGCCGGCGCGGAGCGGGCTCCTGAGACACATCCTCGGCATCGACCTCGGCGGGACCAACATCGTCGTCGGCTGCGTGGCCGAGGACGGGTCGCGCGTGCGCGGGCTCATCAGCGAGCCGACCTACGCCGACCGCGGGGCCGAAGGGGTGCTGACCCGGATGATCGACCTCGCGCGGCGGTCCGTCGCGGAGGCCGCGCGCGAGCTGCCGGGACTGACGGTGGTCGGCGTGGGGATCGGGGCGCCGGGTCCCCTCGACGCCGCGCGGCAGCTCATCCGGCTCGCCCCGAACCTGGGGTGGCGCGACTTCCCGCTCCGCCAGCGGATCGCCGACGGGCTGGGCATCCCCGCCGTGCTCGACAACGACGCCAACTGCGCCGCGCTGGGCGAATGGTGGCAGGGCGCGGCGCGCGGCACCCGGGACGCCATCTGCCTGACCATCGGCACGGGGATCGGCGGGGGGATCATCACGGACGGCCGGCTCTATCACGGCGCCTCGAGCGCCGCCGGGGAGCTCGGGCACACCACCATCGACACCGGCGGCCGCCGCTGCAAGTGCGGCAACTACGGCTGCATCGAGGCCTACGCCTCCGGGCCGGCGATCGCGCTGCGCGCGGTCGAGGCGCTCGAGGCCGGCGCGGAGTCGTCGCTCCCGGCGCTGGTGCGCGGCGACCTCGGCCGGATCACGGCCCAGACCGTGTACGACGCCGCCCACGCCGGCGACGAGCTCGCGCTCGAGGTCGTCCGCGACACGGCGGTGTATCTCGGCGCGGCCATCGCCAACTTCGTCAACATCTTCAACCCCGAGGTCGTGGTCGTCTGCGGCGGCGTGACGCTCGCCGGCGACCGGCTCTTCCATCCGCTCCAGCGCGAGGTCACCAAGCGCGCGTTCAAGCCGGCGGTCGAGGTCTGCCGGATCGTCCCCGGCGAGCTCCCCGGCACCGCCGGCGTGCTCGGCGCCGCGCGCGCCTTCCTGGACGACGGCGGGACGCGCTGATGCCCAGGGTCGGCGTGGTGGGTTCGATGGTCTGGGACGTCATCCACGGCCGCGCACCGGGCGAGGGCGTGGTCGAGGAATGGGGCGGGATCGCCTACGCGCTCGCCGGGATGGACGCGAGCCTGGCCGAGGGGTGGGAGATCGTCCCGCTCATCAAGGTGGGGCAGGACCGCGCCCGGCAGGCCGGGGAGTTCGCCCGGACGCTGCGGCATTTCCCCGCCACCGCGCGGTTCGTCGAGGTGCCGGTGCTCAACAACCGGGTCGAGCTCCGCTACGAGACCCGCGAGCGGCGCTGCGAGCGGATGGCCGGGGGGGTGCCCGGGTGGACCTGGCCCGAGCTCGGGCCGATGGTCCGGGACCTCGACGCTCTTTACGTGAATTTCATCTCCGGCTATGAGATGTGCCTCGGCACCGCGCAGGCGCTCCGCGCCGGCTTCGCGGGGCCGATCTACGCCGACCTGCACTCGCTCTTCCTCGGGATGGGGCTCGACGGCGTGCGGGCCCTCCGCCCGCTGCCGCAGGCGGAGACGTGGTTCGGGTGCTTCGACCTGGTGCAGCTCAACGAGGACGAGATGCGCCAGCTCTCCCCCGACCCGCTCGGACTCGCCGCCCGCGCGCTCGGCGCCGGCGTCCGGCTGCTGAACGTGACCCTCGGCGCGCGCGGCGTGGCTTACGTCGCCGCGCCGGGGTTCGGCCGCCTGGCGGACGCGCGCCGCGACGGCGCCCGACCCGCGACCGCCGCCACCCGCACCGCCCTGCTCCCCCCGCCCGCCGTGGAGACGCTCGACCCCACCGGCTGCGGCGACGTCTTCGGGGCGGCGTGCTTCGCGCGGCTCCTGGCGGGGGACACCGTCGAGGACGCGCTCGCCCACGCCAACCGGCTCGCCGCGCGCAACGCGGGCTTCCGCGGGGCCTCCGGCCTCGGCGCCCACCTCCGGGGAGAACTCATCACCGCATGACGCGCATCGTCGAGATCCCCCAGAGCCTGGACGACCGGACGTTCGAGACGTTCGCGCAGGCGTACGCCGACGGGTCCCCGGACGACAAGCTGCTGTTCGACGCGCGCGGCGTGACCTGGTGCTCGCCGTACGGGTTCGTCGGGCTGCTGATCGCCGGCCAGGCGGCGGGCTCGGGCGGCACGAAGCCGCTGCTCACCGTCCCCGACGACGCCGAGGTGCGGAGCTACTGGTCGCGGATGGGGTTCTTCCGGCACGCGGCCGAGCTCTTCGAGCTCCACGGCAAGGTGCCGCGGGCGCGGGCGGAGGAGGAGAGCGAGGTGCTGCTCGAGATCACGCCGATCCGCGGCTCCGAGGACGTCCACGACGTCGTCGGCCGGGTGCAGGACCGCTCGGCGAGGATCCTGACCGGCAAGCTCGGGCTTGAGGCCAAGGCCACGATGGGCTTCACTATGGCGCTGAGCGAGGCTTGTCAGAATATTGTGGAGCACGCCGGGACCACCGGGTGGGTGGCCATCCAGGCGTACTCCTGGAAGAAGCGGCTCGGGCGCCGGGTGGTGGTCATCGCCGTCGGCGACGGCGGGATCGGGTTCCGGCGGAGCCTCGAGGCGACGCAGGCCCGGCGGATCGGGGAGCGCTGGGGGGACGGGGCCGCGCTCGAGTGCGCCCTGATCCAGAACATCAGCCGCTTCCGCGACCCGGGCCGCGGGCAGGGCCTGGCCGGCATCAAGCGCTATCTCGACCGGTGGGAGGGGAAGATCAGCATCCGCAGCGGCACCGCCCGCCTCTCCATCGTGCCCGCGTGGGACGACGACGTCCCGCTCCGGGAGCACCTGGCGCCGTTCCCCGGGGCGCAGGTGCAGATCGTGATCCCCGCCGCCCAGGGCGCCGCCTGATGGTCACCACGATCCGGCTCGACGCCCTGCTCCAGGAGGCGCACCCGGCGGTGCCCTCGCGCAACCTCGTGACCCGTCCCACCGGCGCCAAGATCCGCTCGTGCATCGAGCGCGAGATCGCGAGCCGCGGGGCCCGGGTGACGGTGCTCGACTTTTCCGACCTCGACCTCGTGGACCTCTCGTGCGCCGACGAGGTGGTGGCCAAGCTGCTGCAGCGGATGGACACCTCCGGCGAGCGCTTCGTCGTCCTCACCGGCGTCACCGAGGACCAGGCCGAGGCCATCGACCACGTCCTGGCGCACCACGGCCTGGGCGTGCAGGCCACCTTCCGCGAGTCGCCCCGCCCGCGGCTGCTCGGGCACTTCGGCGAGGACAGCCGCCGGGCGTTCGACCTCCTCCTCGACCTGGGGGGCGCGGCGCCGGACCACCTCTCCGAGCGGCTGGGCTGGCGGATCGACCGCGCGATCGACGCGCTGCAGGTGCTCTGCCTGCTCGGCGTGGTGGCGGGCGCGGACGGGCTCTACCGTCCGTTGCTGCTCGGCGCGTGACGCCGGCGCGGCCGCCGGCGCTCGACTTCCCCACCCGCCGTTCCTATCATTAGGCCGTGATCCAGTTCACCGGGGTCTATAAGGCCTATCCGAAGGGCCACTTCGGCCTGCGCGACGTCTCGCTCCGGGTGCACAAGGGCGAGTTCGTCTTCCTCACCGGCCACTCCGGCGCCGGGAAGTCCACCATCCTCAAGCTGATGTACGCCGAGCAGCGCCCCACCGAGGGCGAGGTGCGGGTGTCGGGCTTCAACGTGAGCGAGCTCGCCTCGGCCGACGTCCCGAAGCTCCGCCGCCGGCTCGGCATCGTGTTCCAGGACTTCCGCCTGCTCGATGAGCGCACCGCCGCCGAGAACGTCGCCTTCGCGCTCGAGGTGACCGGCGCCAAGCGCGACACCATCCCGGGCCGGGTGATGCGGGTGCTGACCCAGGTCGGGCTCGCCGCCAAGGCCAGCGCCTATCCGCGCGAGCTCTCGGGCGGCGAGCAGCAGCGGGTCGCCATCGCCCGCGCGCTGGTGAACGATCCCGCCATCCTGCTGGCCGACGAGCCGACCGGCAACCTCGACGAGCGCGCCACCCGCGGCGTGTTCCAGCTCCTCCGCGACATCAACGCGGGCGGCACCTGCGTGGTGATGGCGACCCACGACCTCGACCTCGTCAAGGCGGCGCCGTACCGGACCGTCGAGATGCGCGAGGGGATGGTGGTGTACGACAGCGCCGAGGAGCGGACGCCGGGCTCGGCGGGGGGGGAGGCGTGAGGCTCGTGCTCCGGGAGGCGCTGCTCTCGTTCCGGCGGGCGCCCCTGCTCTCGTCGCTCTCGGTGACCACCATCGCCTTCAGCCTGTTCGTGGTGGGGCTGTTCGGGCTCGTGGCGGTCAACCTGCGCCAGGCCCTGCAGGGGGTGGAAGAGCGGGTGGAGGTGGTGGCCTACCTGATGCGCGGGACCCCGGCCGAGGTGATCGCGCAGGCCTCGACCGACATCGCGACGTATCCGGAGGTGCAGGAGGTGACCTACGTGAGCGAGGACGCCGCGCTCAAGCGCGCGCAGACCGAGCTCGCGGAGTTCAAGGACGCCTACCGCGACCTCGCGACCAACCCGCTGCCGGCCTCGCTCGAGATCAAGCTCAAGCCCGGCTTCCGCGACGAGGTGCACGCCACCGGCGTGGCGAAACGCCTCCGCGGCTACGCCTTCGTGGACGACGTGCGATACGGCCGCGACTGGATCGCCAAGCTCGACCGGATCCGCGACATCGCGGGACTGGTCGGGCTCGTGATCGGCCTCGCGTTCGCGGTGGTGGCGGTCGTGATCATCGGCACGACCATCCGGATGGCGGTGCTCCAGCGCGCCCGCGAGATCGGCATCATGCGGCTGGTCGGGGCGTCCAACTGGTTCGTGCGGGGCCCGTTCCTGGTGGAGGGGGCCCTCAAGGGGCTCCTCGGCGGGGCCGGCGCCATCGGGCTCTGCTGGCTCGCGTTCGTCCTCGTCCGCGAGAACACCGGGCTGTTCAGCGGGCTGGTGTTCTTCCCCCGCCAGTACCTGCTCGTCATCCTCGGCTTCGGCACCGCGATCGGTCTCGGCGGCAGCCTCGTGAGCGTCGGGAGACACCTGCGGGATGTCTGACCGGGGCCGCCGGGCGGCCGCCCTGGCCGCGCTCGCCCTCCTGGCCCTCCTGCCGGCGCCGCGCCTCGTCGCGCAGCAGTCCATCCAGCAGAAGATGCAGGAATCCCGCCGGAAGCTGAGCGCCATCCGGGCGGAGCGCGACCAGCTGCGCCAGCAGCGCGAGGCGCTCCAGGGCCAGGCCCACGACGCCCAGGCCGAACTCACCAACATCGAGCGCCAGCGCGACGCCACCAACCGGCTGGTGAACGAGCTCGACCGCCAGATCGGCACGCTCAACCAGGAGATCGACCAGGCGAGCACCGGGCTCGCGCTGGCGCAGGACAACCTGGCCGACAAGCGGGCCGTGCTCGAGCGCCGGCTGGTGGACATCTACAAGCGCGGGCCGCTCTACGACTTCCAGGCGCTGCTCGCGGCGGAGTCGTTCGGCGACCTCGTGAGCCGGTTCAAGTACCTCTACCTCACGAGCCGCCAGGACCGCCAGCTCGTGACCGACGTCGAGCGGCTGCGGGACAAGGTGGCGCGCCAGCGGACCGACCTCCTCGCCGCGCGCGAGAACCTGAACCAGTCGCGCACCGAGCGCGACCAGGAGCTGCAGCACTATGGCGAGCTCGCCGCCGACCAGCGCGCCCGCCTGCAGGAGGTCCGCCGTTCCACCCGCGCCACCGAGAGCCGGCTCACGGCGCTCGACCGCGACGAGCAGTCGCTCAACGACCTCCTCGCCGCGCTCGAGCGCGCCCGCCGCGAGGCCCTGGC